>JANTFK010000136.1 GCA_024763595.1 Bacteroidales bacterium
TCGCCGTAGGATCAACAGTGTCATCAATAGTAATGGTCTGGGTTACGGTTATGCTATTGCCGCAGTCATCTGTTACACTATAGGTTCTTGTTATTATCTCAGGACACGTATTACCATCACTAACATCGGAGACAAACGCAACGGTAGGAGCTGCCGTGCAGTTATCCGCTTCATCAGTTACTACAGTAATATCCGGGGCTGGTACATCAGCTGAGCACTGAACACTTACAGGAGCCGGGTTGCTCGCCGTAGGTGCAAGGTTATCCTGGACTGTAATCGTCTGTACCTGATTTGACGCTGTATTGCCATTATCATCCGTTAAACTCCATGTACGCGTGATAACAATGTTACAAGGATCTGTGTTATCCACAACATCCACAAATGTAGCATCCCCCACACTGCAGTTATCAGCCTCATCCGTTACATCTCCCGTAACTCCCACACTCGCATCATAAGCACAACTGGCATCTGTGAAGATAGTCGTATTGGCAGGAGCTGTAAACGTGGGACTAATGGTATCCTCCACAGTTACCGTAGATACACAAGTAGATTGATTGAAGCTAGCATCCTCAACTGTGAGTATCACATCAACATCACCACCTGCATCACTACAAGAGAAAGTATTTTTATCCAGGGATAACGTGACTGCACTACAGCTGTCAGACGAACCATTATCAACATCGGATGGAACAATGGATGCATCCCCGGAACCATCCAGGTAAACAGTAATATTCTGACAAAGTGCAGTAGGAGCAGTTGTATCCGGAGAACATTGCTGCCCAAACAGCTCAATCCCCGGGATAAAAAATAAGGCAAATAGACTAAAACTCCAGATCAAAAAAGTTTTTAAATATTTGGGTACCGGAAAAACTTGTGTAAGAAAAGAATACACCTTTCCCTTACCATCATAAGATAGCAAAACCACACGTTGGGTGTGGACAGTTTCCGGTAGAACGGAGCTCACCTCTTAAAAAAATTTTATCCAGATACGTAAGCATTGCTGGTACCCGGATCGTCTGATAACAAAACTACTTTCTCAATAAGACACAATTGATACAAGTTTCGTTGCTTATACGCAATATATATGTGTATGTTACCCGAAGATAGGAAAAATAAAACGGCTTTTCTCCGTTCCTACTTATGGAAAAAAGTGTGTAATACCTCCAGGGAACGGATATCTCCCATTCCGGCAACATGGAATCTATAATACCGTACCAGGTTATCGAGCACCAGTTTTCTTTGCCTTCCGTTAAAAACTTCTTTCTTAACGGTTTGATAATCATGCAATAAAAAACGATTCCAGAGTGCGCTTACTTCTTCATCAAGTTCTGTTTCCAGATTGGTCAACTTTGATTTATAAAGCCCTCCGGCCAGATTGAAAAATCTGTACTCTTCCCCGTAGTTATTTTGTGGATAGAACCCCAGGTGCCTGGTTAGCTGAAACAAGAAAATGATATGGAAATCGGGGGAAGGCTCTGTCAGTGCATCCAGATATTGAACCGTATGGATCAGAAAATGTGCCAGCATGGGATTGGGTTCCTCCTCTTTGATCACCCTGTAGAGCACTTCTGCCATAAAAATAGCCTGAGTACTCTTTATTATATCGAAAGGCATGGAATTCAGAGGAATAGCACGAGTTACCTCTTTTATTAATTGAATTTCCCTGTTATTTTTGTAGTACACTTCAAGATCAAGAATAAAAAGGGGCTGAAACAGGTTGGAACGATTTTGCTTTTTTGACTTCCTAATACCTTTCACCATATAAGATTGCCTGCCAAATTGTTCGCTGTAACAATGTGCCACCAGGCTCGATTCCCCATACCGTGTGGTATGTAATACTATGGCTCTGGTCTTTCTGATCATGAAGAGGTGATTGTACTTTAAATTATTAATAAAGATAAAAACTGGTTAATGGTTATCCCATAGCCTGTTAATGAATAAAAAGTAGCTTGGTTACATGCGAAAGCATACCATCAGCACTGGAGAGGTAGATCAAATAGACTCCTGTGGCCACCCGCTCTCCCCTGAAGTTTTTACCATCCCAGATCGCCTGTCCCCCCAGCGACCCGGTTTCAAAAACCAGGTTGCCGCCCATATCCACAATTTTTACATTGGTTTGCTCAACCAGTCCCTTGATAGCAACAGGCCCGTCATAGGTCTCCCGTACCGGGTTGGGATAGACCACCACTTGGTCGTACCGGGAGGTTCCCTCCAGTGCATCACCCTTGTAAGAGATAATACCTTTTTCGGTACCAAAAAAGACCTCGCCCGATATCCCGTCTACACAAATATCAATAATGGTGTTTGAAAGCAGGGGGCTGTTGCTGGCATTGAAATGGTGTATCTCTTCGAATCCATCGTCCGAAACCAGGTAAACCCCGCCACCGGCAGTACCCAGCCACTTCCGGTTGGCCCCGTCCACTTCAATGGTCGTGACTATCTGGGTACCCAACAATGGATCTGCCAGGCCGCTGTCATCCTTTCGGGATATCAGGATCTCCTGTGCATAAACAGAACCTTCGGTGAAAAGCCTCCAGGGGCTGTACATGACAAGTACTCCCTGATTTGTTCCCAACCACAGGTTGCCATTTTTATCTTCCGCAAAAGAACGCACGTCATTGGTAATAACTTTACCATATTTATCCACCACACTCACTTTCCTGTATTCATCGTCCGAAGTATCATCAATGGTGAGGTTATCATCCATGGCGAACAACCCGTTTCCTCCGGGAATAATAACCCACTTATGCCCCGATTGGGAGACAAGGATCTTTCCCAGTGCGCCATAACCGGAGATCTTGTTGCCGGCCCGGAAACTTTTCCAGGAACCATCTGGTTTCAGTACAGAAATGGGTTCAGCAACCCCTGTGTTGGTCATCCAGAGATTTCCCTTTGGATCAAAAGTTAAACCACCGATCCTGATAAAGGGTGCACCCGGGTAAATCGACTGCAGCGAACTGTTGTTCTCCGTATACCGGACTACCTCATCTTGCTTGTATTCCATGAGGCCATAACCCCAGGAACCTGCATATACATGAAACGGATCGGACGGATCAATGGCCAGGCTGAGCAGATCAGCAGCCTCCCAATAATGACTCACCTCCCACTGTTCACCGGTAAAGGTCTCCAGGTGAGCAAATACATACTTGTTATTCCATACGCCGGTTACCCCCCCCTGAACAGCATGCAGTACATGCGCCGATGCTTCCATGTCATACACGGAAGTGGAATAGGGCCCATTAGGTATTATGGCCCATTTACTACCCCCCTGGTTTGTAATCAAACCATTGCCATCATCGGCAAGCCACAGGGTACCTGTATCATCCATGGAGGCCGACCTGGGGTTTTTGCTTTCCAGCAGTTGAACCACCAGCAGGTCATCATTGATAACATGGGCACCGGTATCATCCACCAGTATGAGGAAATCGCCGTGATTCAGTATTTCATAACATGTTTTTCCCTTCAAATAATTATAGGTGCTCCATCCGCTACCCTGATTTAAATACACCTGATCCTGTTCACCTGCCGGATCCCGGTAAGCAGCAAACAACGTATTAGCATAAAAAGCCACAGCGTGAAAAACTTCCGTAGCATGAGGAATATCGTCAATGGTTTCCCAGGAATTATAATCAACCAGGAAAGGATCGGACAACAATCCTCTTTTCAGACCATGATCGGTTGCTGCATAAAGATAGGTACCATCTGAAGTTACCTGGTTTACCCTGAGTGCTGTTCCATTATCCCCGATGAAATATGTTTCACTGATCTCATTCTTTTCCAGATTTAGCTGAACAATTCCAAAACCTGTTGAAAGGAATGCCGTGTTATCCAAGTAATAAATATCATAAATGGACTTATCACCGGGTATCTGTTTTTTCATAATATCGGGCAGGTTCAGTATCGTTCCTTCCCTGATGATATCTAAATTCGAATTCCTGTAAGCCAGGATCAGGGTTTTTCCCTGATCATTCCACCGCATGGCAGCAACACCATTATCCGACAGACCGTCTATTTTAGAGATCTTTACTATAGCGTTGTCTTCCAGACTATAATAGAAAAGCCCCCCCGTTGCCGAACAGTAGACCCTGTCATCTGTCGATTCAACCAGGTTACAGTATTGATAAGGCAGATGCGTTCTCCACTGGCCCATTACAGGTTGTCCCTGTATGGGTAATTCCAGATAAAAAATGAGAATGATCAGGAGATAGTGTAGCCTTTTCAACATCTGAATGGGTTTCTTTTAATACGCAGGTTTCCGGTACATATTACATCTGCATTAAAAAATCAATAAGCTTTTCGACTGCCAGCGCCCGGTGACTGATCTGGTTTTTTAGAGAAAGATCCATCTCTGCAAAAGTAAGCTCATATCCTTCAGGGCGAAAGACCGGGTCATATCCAAACCCTTTTGTGCCTGAAGGTTCCCGGGTTATTGTTCCGCTCATCACTCCTTCAAACTGATGCTCTTTTCCATTCCATACCAGTGATATTACCGTTCTGAAACATGCCGCTCTCTGTTCAATCTTTTCCATCTCCAGCAGCAGCTTTCGAATGTTCCCTGCAGCTGGTTCCATTTCAGGAAAAGTCGGATGACCTATCCGGGCATACCGGGCCGAAAAGACACCAGGGGCACCTCCCAATGCATGTACTTCCAACCCAGTATCATCTGCAAAGCAATTTCTACCACTTGCCTGGTAAATAAACCATGCCTTCTGTGAAGCATTTTCCTTCAACGTGTTGTGATCTTCAGGTATCTCTGTGGATATATCCAGGTCCTGAAGGCCCAGGAGCCGGAACCTCTTTCCGAGCAATGCCCCGATCTCCTCTAACTTATGCCTGTTATTTGTCGCGAATACAATTTCCATAAACACAAAAGGCCGCAAAAGATGCGGCCTAAAAATACATATTTTTTTTACCCTTCTTATCGGCTTCCAGTGGCCCTGAATCCTCCCTCTATTTTTGCGGGTCTGGGATTCATACACATTACCGGCAAGTTTTCCGGGTTGGCGAGAATATATTGCTCAGGAGCGCCCAGCATATAATCTACCCATCTGATATCGCGTGTTGCCATGACCAGGATCAGATCGACATTATGAACTTTTGCAAATTCAATGATCTCCTTTTTGAAACTTTGCTTACCGGTTGAAGTCATAATCTCATACTCCACATCATGTCCCTTCAGAAATGTCTCAATATATTTTATATTGGAGAGGATCTTTCGCCTGAAGCCTTTATCCCTGGCCCTGGATTTCAGGATAATGAACCTGGAACCAAAATTTCTCGACAGGTAGTAAATCCAGTTGGCTTTTTCTTTGTTTTCACGCTTAAAATCAATGGGGAGTAAAATGGTCTCAATCTTATCTTTGGTAGGTTTCCCCTGGACCACCAGGAAAGGAATGCGGGATGAAACAACAACTTTCAGGGCCCTGCTGCCAAAAAGTTTTTGCGCTCCCTTCACGCCATGGGTACCCATAATGATCATTTCAGCTTTCAGCTCTTTGGCTTTTTCACCAATGGCATGGAAAATCGAACCGGTTGTTACTGCTACATATGGTTTCTTTCCATATTCGGTCCCTAACTTCTCAGCAGCACTCTCCAATTCACCTTTTTTGGCTTCTTCCTCCCGCTTATCATGAACAATATGTAATAACAGGATATCCCTTTTGACAGCTTTGGAAATATAAATGGCATGTTGAAAAGCGTTCTCGGCTACATGCGAGAAGTCCCAAGGTACAATGATTGCTCTTTCTAAGTTTTCCATAACTAACTATATAGTTTGGTAAGGAACGATCGGGTTAAGATATTTTCCTATTTTTGATATAGTCTACGGAACATACACCCACTGTGTTTCACAAGTTATGAATTTATTTTTCAAGTCATATCGTAAATACTTGATTTTTTTCATGTTCCTGAGCTGCGGACCATTCCTGAGCAATGGAATTGCACAGGATTCCATTCTCTATGGTAATCCCTGGGTACAGGAGATCAGCCTGCCACCACTCTATAACGAAATGGCCAACGCATCGTTTTACACTGATCAAAACGGCACCCTTTTTATCGGGAAAGAAAATGGGTTGACAATCATTGCGGGAAGTGAAATCAATCATCTTCCTATGAATGGTCCTGTCCATGTAACCGGTTACAGCACAGATACCCTCTATTATGCTGCTGAAAATGACTTTGGATACCTGGTCAGGGATAACGGTGCCACATTTTTCATCAAATCCCAAAAACACCTGATCCCATCATCGCAAAGGAGTTTTTCTCCATCCGACGTGCATGCTACAAAATATGGCCTGTTCATTAATTCCAATAACGGGATCTATCTTTTCGAAAAAAACCATGCCAGTTTTCTTGGGTTTCGCAGGTCCGTTAACCGGATCTTTCATCTTAAAAGAACCATTTTGTTATCAGTTACCGGAACCGGTATCCTGCGCTGGAACGGGAATAGTTTTCAGGAATTATTGACAGAAGAACAAATGGGTGGTCAACCCGCCCTGGTGATCACAGGTCAGTCAGGAGATCTGAAAATCATCAGTGCCACCGGTGCACTCTTCTCATGGAATGATTCAATTGCCGATCCCCGGTTTCTTTTACAGTTCCCCAACTGGGACCAGGTTACGTTTACCGGCATGATTAATGATACTCAACTGCTTGTTAACAGGGAACGTACAGGCATATCCATCATGAACCTGGATGGCAAAGTGATCTATCATCCGGGACTCATGGCTGATCTGCCCGACAGAGAAATTATTCAGATATTCTACAGCGGTGAAGATAAGCTCTGGATCCTGGCCACACATTCACTGCATAAGATCAGCTATCCATCGCCCTTGCAAACACTGGATATGTCTTCCTGCGGGACAGGGCGGATACTGGCATCGCTGGTTAACAAAGATATGATGATCCTTGGTACGGATCACGGACTCTTTACCCTGGAACAGCAGGGACCCGGCTCCAACCAATGGATACTGCACCGGCTTACACAGCAACACACAGCGTCAATTCACCTGTTGTCCGCATCTGACAACCAGGTCTATGCCGCCGGATCAAGGAACCTCTATGTACTAGCTGATGACAAAGTCACACTGGTAGCTGAAGGTAATTTTTCCGGGATTTGTGCATTGTCTCAGGGCAGCGTAGTAGCATCAGAATCAAAAGGCATTATGCATTACAACCTTGATGTACAGGGGTGGAAAGCCACGCTTATTGATGCTTCACACCCCTTTGCCCACGCTATGGTCAAACATAACAATCATCTTTTCTTTCTTTGCGGGGGAAAGGTATTCAGCATCAATGAAAACATGGATGAGCCGGTACCCGTTCCCTGCCCTGAGGAAGATCAGTTCTTCAGACTTGCGGACCTTGACGGAACACTTTACCTGGTGGGAAGAAACCTGGTATATCGCTTTGAAGATAGTCATGAGATCTTTCAGCCTCTCACCTCATCCGGTATTAAAAAGGTGCTCACCCGCTCAGCAATAATCGTTCCCGTATCGGATGACAAATTCTGGGTCGTTCAGAAGGGAGATTTTTATGATTCCGGCATTATCCTGAAAACAGTGCGGGATGGAACCTCTTCAACCCAAACAATGATCCCGGTCCTTCAACATTATGGAAACATCATCAATCTTGACCTGATCGACAACATAATGTACATTACGGGGAACCATCAGATCTCCCTTTTTAATCTTCATGCAACAGACAGGGATATCCGGAAGCCAACCATTGGAGTTGAAGCAATCAACCTCAGTGGCAGGGATGTGACCATTTTGATGAAGGGGCTGGATTTACAGCGTATGCCGGTACCACTGTTCAGGTACAGGTTTGCCGGTAAACCCCGGACTTGGTCAGAGTGGAGTCCACAGCGTAATATCAAGCTACCGGG
>JANTFK010000137.1 GCA_024763595.1 Bacteroidales bacterium
TCCCGTATATAATGCGGTGGACCAGTTGAACTACTCCATGGCAGGCGGATACGGGGGCCTTATCTTGGAGCCCATTATCATGGGATGGTTCCCGGTACATATCTCACTGCCCATTATGATCGGAGCAGGAGGAGTCTCTTCCTTCTCTTATTCGAACGATTGGTATGATCCGTATGAGTATTATCCCGCCAATTTCGAGGATGCCTCAGCATTCTTTGTGGCCGAAGCCGGTGTGGAACTGGAATTCAACCTGGTCAGGTTCTTCAGGCTCTCCATATTTGGCACCTACCGTTACACTTCCGACATCCTGCTGGAGAACACACCTGATCATGCGCTGAGGGGATGGAACGCGGGTATGCGCTTTAAATTCGGGAAATTCTGAGGAATATTTTTTGTGCAGGTTACCGATGCATTGACTTTCTCCTTATAAAACTGTAATTTTAATATTTCCAAGTATTTATGAGGACCAGACATGCAATATGTATGCCCATACAAGTCTGTTTTATACGGTCTGCTGTTTATTTCTGTTTTTTCCTGCACACATCAAATTTTTTCAGTTAAGGGTCATGTGACAGATGCTTCCGGGAAAGGGATCGAATCGGCTATTGTCAGGGTCCCTGCCGACAGCAACCTAGTATTTACCGATTCGAACGGGCGGTTTTTACTTCAAGATGTGAAGTGGTCGAAAGATCTTCATATTACTGCCTGGAAAGCGGGGCACTATATCGCCGGAGAGCCTGTGGGGAAAGGAACAGATCAGGTTACTATTGTACTGCATAAGCATCAAACGGATGACCATATTAATTATCAATGGCTTGAACCAAAATTACCAGACAGAAGTGCTGTAAAAGAAGACTTTACAAAAGTTGGGCTCTTTCTGGCCAACACCGCTCCTTTTGACTGTTTATTTCACCGGCTGAATGAAACCCTGGAACTCGGTTGCATTGATTGTCATGGCCAGGGCATGTATGATGAATGGGGTCATGGTATGCATGCCTCCGGGAATAAGAATAAACGCTTCATGTCCATGTATAATGGAACTGATATTGATGGCAACAAAAGTGAGTTAACCCGCCATCAATATTCACGTGATTATGGATCTTCCCCCCTTCCGGCCAGGGAAGACAGTCTGTACTTTGGTCCCGGATACAGGCTCGATTTCCCCTACTCTGCAGGAAACTGTGCAGTCTGCCATCTGCCTGCTGCGGCCATTGACGATCCTTATGATACCAATCCCAATCATATCACAGGTATAAACAACCAGGGCAGTCATTGCGATTTCTGCCATAAAATCGAGGGTATTGCCCTGGACCCCGAAAGCCATCTTCCCTATAAAAACAGGCCGGGTGTATTATCCTATTCATATTTAAGACCCTTTGATGATAAGCAACTATTCTTTGGCCCTTATGATGATGTGGATGCAGGCGTGGATGTGTACCTCCCGCTCATGAAGCAGAGCGAGTTCTGTGCAGGTTGTCACGATGCCAGTTTCTGGGATGTGCCAGTCTATAAATCATACTCCGAATGGTATCAAACTTCATACCGCGAAAAGGGAGTGACCTGCCAGGACTGCCATATGAAACCCGACGGCCATACAACCAATTTTGCCAGCAGAAGAGGCGGATTGGAAAGGGACCCTCAATCCATTGCTACACACAGGTTTGAAGGAGCGCTGGATCCTGAATTGCTGCAAAATGCCCTCTCCATGCACACACGGATGAGCGTCAATGATGCAGGATTAAACATTGAGGTTGTGGTGACCAATGACAAAACAGGTCATCATGTACCTACAGATTCTCCATTGCGGCACCTGATCCTGTTTTTAAAAGTGAAGGATAAAGATTCCCGTGATACCCGGTTATTAAAGGGGAGCACGATCCCGGAATGGGGCGGAAAAGGCGATCCCGGGGATGGGAATTTCGCCGGACTGCCCGGTAAAATATATGCAAAGGTCCTGGAAGAGATCTGGACCGGACAGTCTCCTTCCGGCTCCTACTGGATGCCTACACGTATTGTGAGTGATAACCGCATTGCTGCTTTTCACTCAGACACCTCTGATTTTCTCTTTCAACTGCCTGATAATTATTTCTCCGGAGATAATCCCGTTCAGGTGGATATTCAACTCATCTATCGCCGGGCACCCAAGAAGCTGATGTTGCAAAAAGGCTGGAACACCCCCGACTTGACCATGAACCGGGTGCAAGCCACAGTCAGTCGGGAAAACCAGCCGGAATAACAATCATTTAAAAACGCTGAACGATGACAACAATCCTCAGATCCATTGCAATATCAGCAGTTATGCTGTTTATGTTATCACTATCTCAACTGATCTCTCAACCGGCTTACCAAACAGGCGCATGGGTAAAAACAGGAGGCCCCATCGGGGGACTCGGTTACGATATCCGCCACAGTTTTGAAAATCATGACCGGTGGTATGTGACGGATGCCTTTGGTGGCATATTCCTCAGTGAGAACCGGGGACTGACCTGGACTGAAAGTAATGAAGGGATCTTAACCCGGAAAGGACTGGACGGAATCCCGGTGTTTTGTGTGGTTGTTGATCCGCACAACTCGAACCGCATCTGGGTCGGCACCGAGGCAACGGGGAAGGTCTATAAATCAGAAAACGGAGGAGATACATGGGAGGAGAAGAGCAATGGAATTACTGATACACTCTTCCCGCTGACTTTCAGAGGTGTCACCATTGATCCTGTTTCACCTGAAATCATGTTTGCTATGGCAGAAATAGGCAGTGTTGCCTGGCACCCCAGTGGCGAAGCTGTTACAGGTATTGAAATGGACCTGACCAAAGGGATCATTTACAAGTCGACCGACGGAGGCGAAAACTGGAGGGAGGTCTGGATGGGAAACAATCTGGCACGATACTGCCAGATAAATCCTCAAAATACACAGGAAATATATGTCTCTACCGGCATCTACGATCGCGAAGCTGCGAATACTGACGTTGAGAAGGGAATCGCCGGAGGTGTTGGCATTCTGAAATCGGAGGACGGGGGAGAAACCTGGCGTGTCCTCAATGAGAGTAACGGATTGAAGGATCTGTATCTGGGCAGCCTTTTTATGCATCCCGAACACCCTGACACATTGCTTGCTGCAGCAGGTCAGAATAACTGGTCCGCCTATGGGGAAGAGTTCACCGGGGGTATCTATTTAACGACGGACGGTGGTGAAAACTGGCATAAACAAACCGATGAGGCGGAATTGTTTTCAGCTGTGGAGTACTGTACCTGCAATCCGGACATTGCCTATGCTGCCAGTGACCAGGCCGTATACCGTAGTGATGATACAGGCTTTACATGGCAAAGGTTCAGCCGTCCCAACAACACCTGGGGACCTCCGGGTATCATCGCCGGTTTTCCCATTGATCTGCTGTGCGACCCTGATGATCCATTGCGCATCATGGTCAACGGTTATCTGGGTGGAAATTTTTTAAGTGTGGATGGTGGGCAAACATGGCTTAGTGCCAGCGATGGTTACACAGGGTCACTGATCAGGGGACTGGCCGTATCCCAAACAGATCCGGCCGTTATATATGCAGGTAGCAGAAGCGGTATCTATTACTCCGGGAACGGAGGAGGAAACTGGTACGGGATGGCCAATCCACCCGTAACATTGCCAGCCAAATTCAATGAGATCACATCGATTGTGGTAAATCCATTTGACGATAAAAGCCTAAGGACTGTTGCATTGGATAACCCGGTTGTGCTCTATTCTTATGACGGAGGGAGTAGCTGGCATCATACGGAGACATTTGCAAGGCTGAATGAATTGAAATTTTTCCCCGGCGACAGCAGCATCATGTTCGGAGCGGCCTGGGATGTGCACCTGGCTACCATACCTGAAGATATTCCACCCGATGAAGCGTTAGATAGTTTAATGGGATTGTATAGCTCCCTGGATGCAGGTTTACACTGGAGTAAAATTGAAATTGATGTTGCAAACAGCAAATGTATAACCAGTTTTGAAGTGGATCCCAATAATCCTGATGTGATCTATCTCTCTAAGTGCGATGGTACCATGCTGAAAACCTACGACGGGGGTCTTACATGGAACACCATTGGAACGGGCCTGCCGGGTATCCCGGCACTATCCCTTGAAATAAGCAAAACAAACCCGGATCTCCTGTATGCGGGAGTGGGATACCTTATCCCGCTCATGGGCGACGGCCTTTATAAAAGTGAAGATGGAGGAAATACCTGGAATAAACTTTCAACCGGCCTAGAGGCTAATTCTTCAATAAGAAGTATCGCCATCGATCCTGTCAATGAGAATATTGTTTATGTGGCTGATTATCTGAGTGGCGTATCTGTTACAGAAAACGGGGGAGAAACCTGGTTTGAATTGAATGAAGGCATTGATCACAGGGAAGCCATGGTCCTTGAACTGTCGGCCGGCGGAGATGTATTATATATGGGCGCGGAAGGAGGCGGGGTGTATCGCCTGGGAGAGGTTCCAGTTTCTCCGACGCACATTTCTATCAATAAACAGGGGAATGACCGGATCGAAATTGAAAACATCTTCCCCACTCCCTTCACGAAAACCTCCACACTAAATTTTACGGTTTTAAATCCGGCTGATCTGCAGATCTCAGTATTTAATATATCAGGTCAACTGATTAAAACCCTGACCAGCCATACATACGATCCCGGCCACTATTCAGTCACATGGGATGGTACAAACGACTCAGGAGTTTTCGTCAGCAGCGGGCTCTATCTTTTAAATATCAAAGCCGGAAACAAAACCCAGTCAGTGAAAATCTCTTATGTAAAATAGGGCTGGCAACAGGATTGACTGCAGGGTGTGCAGTTGCGTATGCAGCTGGGTGTGCAGCTGGGTGTGCAGACTATTTTTGCTCCCTTCCCTCTTTCAGCCAGCCCAGGTAGCTTTGTACATCCAGGTCTGTTCCTTTGGGAAGATTGAGCACCTTGCCATCCGCATCCATGATCACATAGAGGGGGGCGGCATTGGTTCGGAAACTGGCAATCTCAAAGTCGACATTCTGCTGCCCGATGGTTTTTTTCACCTTTCCGTCGATCTCCGATGTGTACCACTCCGGCTCGGGAAGTTTGGTACGGTCATCGGTATAGAGGACCACAATCACAAAGTCGTTGCGCAGGGTCTCCAGCACCTCCGGATCGGACCAGACCGCCGATTCCATCTTCTTGCAATTGCTGCAGAAGTGCCCTTTAAAATCGATCAGTACCCGCTTCCCGGAAGTTTTTGCACAGGCCAGGCCCTCCTCCAGGTCAAAGAATCCCTTCAGTCCGAAAGGCATATGGAACTTATCGGCATATTTAACAGGTGTGCACGCGGCCCTCTCCGGTTCTGCTGCAGCTGGTGAAATTGATACGGCTGTTCCGCCGTACACGCTATTCCGGGTCAGGTCGATCCCATTGGGAGATTTCGGAGGAAGCAACGGGGCAATGTTTTTTAATTCATATCCGAAGAGTCCCATGAAGAGGTAGACCACAAAGGTAAAAGAGGCTACACTCAACAGGAGCCTGGGAACAGAGACATGGGGCAGGTCACTGTCATGCGCAAACTTGATCTTACCCAGAAAGTACATCCCCAGCATGGAGAAAAGTACGATCCAGACAGCCAGGTAGAGCTCGCGGGTAAGGATCTTATTGGTGGGATCCAGTGCCAGCAGGAACTTCATACTGAAGGCAAGAACGATAAATCCGAGGACCACCTTGACCGCATTGAGCCAGCCTCCCGATTTGGGTAGTCCTTTGAGCCAGGAGGGGAAGATGGCAAACAGGGTGAACGGAATGGCAAAAGCCAACCCGAACCCGAACATCCCCAGGAGAGGTTTCAGTGCCAGTCCGCCGGCAGCCTCCACCAGCAGAGCGCCTACGATGGGGCCGGTACAGGAGAAAGAGACCAGGACGGTTGTCAGGGCCATAAAGAACGCACCACCGAACCCGCCTTTGTCGGCCCTGCTGTCAGCCTTGTTCACCCAGCTGGAGGGCAGGACCAGTTCGAACATACCAAAAAAAGAGAAGGCGAAGATCACAAACAGTGTAAAAAAGATCAGGTTGGGGATCCAGTGGGTACTGAGTGCATTGGCTGCATTGGGTCCCACGTTGGATACGCTTACGATCAGGCCCAGTAAGGTGTAGATGGCCACAATAGAGATCCCGAACACCAGTCCCCGCAGCACCCCTTTTGCTTTTTTGTCGCTTCCCTGCATAAAAAAGCTGACGGTCATGGGGATCATGGGAAAAACACAGGGTGTCAGCAGTGCCAGTAGCCCCAGTCCGAAAGCCAACCAGAAAAAGCGCCACAGGGAGCTCTCCTCCTCCAGGGCCGGAACACCCGCCACCTTTTCAGTTCCCGCACCGGTAGCCCCGGCATCGAATTCTCCTGCATTAGCTGGCCGGGCTTCCTGCCCAACGGCGACAACTTCCTGCCCAGCTGGGGCAACTGTAGCTCCCTCTGCATCAGCTGGCCGGGCTTCCTGCCCAACAGTAGCGGTTTCCTGCTCATCAGCGATGGTGTTTTCCCCGCCGGGGATCACCACTTGAAAGGCAAACTCCACAGTTTTGGGGGGGAGGCACGTCATATCGTCACAGACCTGGTACTCGATCTCACCGTTGATGGTATGGGTTCCCGGTCCGGCCAGCTTCACCTTCTGGCGCAGTTCCGCCCTGCCCTCAATGGTTCCCACTTCCATCCCGAATCCTTCATCATAGTGCCTTTTGGCCTTTGTCACCTCCACAATATCATCCACCAGGCTGTAACCTTCCGATTCTTTGAACCATGCCTTGGTAGGAATGGGTCCGCCTGCAGGAAGATGAGCGGAGTAAAGGTGCCAGGGGCGATCGATGGTAGCCGAAAAGACCAGTTCTGCTTCCGCTCCCTTGATATTATCAACGGTGAAGGTCCACTTCACCGGATCGGCCACCTGTGCATGAAGCGTCATGGCCAGTGTCAGAATGAGTCCCGTTAAAGTGAAATATTTCTTCATGATAGTATCATATGATAGTATCATTTGCAATTGAATCAAATGACACCCTGTGATTATTAAACTAATGCTTCCTAATGCTGCTTTCGCTGGATCTCCTCACCTTCTGCATTGTAAAAGCGGTATTCCAGGAAATGGAGTGATTCGGCCGGAACGATCTTCACCTGGCAACCCAGTTCCTTCCTCCATTTTCTTTCCTCAGAATTGAATCCCTTCTTCAGGTAGGTAGCCACAAAAGGATGCAGATTCAGTTGCACCTTTTTCAACTGGTGCTCCCCAATCAGCAGGGATAGCTCGTTCTTCACCATTTCGGGAAAGAGAATGGGCGGCTGCACCTTCCCGCTTCCACCACAGGTGGGACAGTTCTCGGCGGTTTCGATATGCATTTCCGGACGTACCCGCTGACGGGTGATCTGCATCAGTCCAAACTTACTCAGAGGCAATATGTTGTGTTTTGTCTTATCCACACTCATGACCTCCTTCATTCGCTCGTACAGCTTCTGTTTATGCTCCTGCCTGTGCATGTCGATAAAATCCACCACGATGATCCCGCCCATATCCCTGAGCCGCAACTGGCGGGCAATCTCATCAGCAGCCGACATGTTCACCTCCACTGCATTTGTCTCCTGGTCACTGGAGGACCTTGAGCGGGTCCCGCTGTTCACGTCAATGACGTGCAGCGCTTCGGTATGTTCAATGATCAGGTAAGCTCCCTGTTTAAAAGAAACAGTCTTTCCAAAGGAAGCCTTTATCTGTTTGATAATGCCCATCTTGTCGAAAATAGGCGTTTTGCCGGTATAGAGTTTAACGATCTTCTCCTTCTCCGGAGCCACTTCACCGATGTATTCCTTAA
>JANTFK010000138.1 GCA_024763595.1 Bacteroidales bacterium
CAAACAACATCTCCGGGATCAGCCTCTGGACTCCTTCCTTGCCCGGACGGATTGCATACTGGCTGTTCAGAAAAGCTCCTGTATAGAGGTTGAGGTTACCCAGGGGGAACCAGGTGATACCTACCCTGTTCTGAACCTGCTCCGCATCATTGAGCGATCCGTACCAGGCTCCCAGCTGCAGATCCACTGCTCCGGCTGATTTTTGAAAACTTATACCTGCAGCAAAGTCAACCTCCTTCTGATAATATGTGTAGAATTGGGAAGTCCCCCCCATGAAGCCTCCTCCCCAATATCCTCCTTCGGATTCAATTGGGAGTTGGTAACGTAAACCGAGTATATGTAATACGGGCATAAAAACATAGCCGGAACGGGTGGTAAAACGGGGGGCTATATAATACTGTTGTTGAATCACATGCTGATCACCCAGGTAAAGCCCTGTCAATCCGTCACCTGTAAAATAGTGATTGAATTTTGAAAGATAAGTATAGGCATGGATAAGCTGAATACCCGGTGCAATACTGTTGACCAGGGAGAGGGATGTACCGGAAAAGGAGCGAGTGGTTGTTTGCTGTCCCGCAACAGACACAGGATATCTTTCAGCAGGGTTTTCAAACAGTCCGTCATCCACACCCTTGTGGTAAACATATGAGACAGATACCTGATCCATAAACCTGCCTTCCGGCACAGGTAGTTGTAGGGCCAGATTCCCTTTGAATTGTTTCTGTATAAGTTTTGCCTGTTCATACTGGCCCGAATAGCGTCTTGCATAGTAAAGATATTCAAGTGCTACCGGGTCTCCCCGGTTCTGTTCCAGCGCCAGGGTAAAATGACGGGCGGCCCGGCGGTAATTCTTCTGATTGAAAAAGGCGATCCCCAGCCTCATTCTCAGGTAGTAGTAGTCGATATCCGCTGCCAGTGCCTCATTTCCAACATCAATGAGACTATCCCATTTCTGTTCCAGGTAGAGCCGGTAAGAGAGGGCATCGGCCTCCTTATAACTGACCTGACCCAGGGTACTGGATAGAGGGAGTAAAAAAAGAACAAACCCCATGGTAATGATTAATCTTTGCATAGTACCTCCATCTCAATCTTTTTGGAACGAACGACCATTTTTTGGATTCCCTTTTTTTGGATTATAAGTGTAAAATCCAGTTTTTGCAGGATTTTTCCCGCCAGACTGTTTTGTGCCGTGGAAAGTAACCTTATTTCCGAGGGAGACATCTCGTTATCAATCCAGTCATATTTACAACTGTATGTGGAACGCAGGAACTTCCAAAAGGGCGCAATAAGGTCCTGCAGACCAAGCAGGGGCTGCCTGTATATAAGATTCAGGGGATAGCTGTCCCGGATGACCAGGTCCTGGTAAAATCCTTGTTGAATCTGGAAAGCAGAAAGGAAAAAATAGTAAAGCAAACATTGCTTATTCCCCGCATAATGGGTGAAATACATCATCTGCCCGTCATTGGTAAAGTAAGCCATGGCCCCGGTTTCCCGGCACCTGATGAAGGCATTGTTATATGGATCCGTATCCACTTCCCAGGCCGATGATGTAATCTTTCCGTTTAACGACACCTCCCAGTAATAGCGCTGACCCGGGATAAAATGAAATGCCTGGTAAAGCAATTCATTTTGCTCAATATTTGACACCAGGTCATCCTTAACCGGGTATGCAAAAGATTTCAGGCTGAAACCTTCTTTTTGATGAAGGATGAAGTAGCTGATGGGATATTCCAAGGTAACCGACCCGATATAGGGCGTACCCTGAACCTGGAAATGAAGATGGGGGTATGGGGAACGTCCGGAATTTCCGCATCTTCCCAGCTCATCTCCCGCCTTTACAGTCTCCCCCTCCTTCACTTTAACGGATCCTTCCTTCAGGTGATTCAGGGATGTATAGAGATGATCATCATGTTTGAGGATGACTGTATTTCCCCAGTTCTCTTTGATGTTCACTTCACCCACTAAATTATCCGGGATATGGTCTATCACCAGTTCTACAGTACCATCCGCTGGTGCGAGGACCATCTTGTCGTAGCAATAATAATCTGTGAGGTGGTCCCCGCTTTCCATAAATTGTTTTCCATTGATATCCGTGATAATAAAATCCCAGGCATGCCGGAATTCATTTTTATGGGTGTGTTCTCCATCATGTGCCTGTGCGACGGACCATATGCCCAGAAAAGGCAACTTCAGGGCTGTCTTATCAAAATGTCTGAAACGTATCATATCATTTTGAAAGGCATAGAGGTTCTTTTCCGGGGAGTTATGTTGAATAAGGACCTCTGAGAGAGCAGCAGATGGTTTCAACCTGAATTTGAGAGCATAGAGGTAGAGCAGGACCACCAGGTTAAAGGGGAGCGAATAGATCGGAAGGCTGAACACAGCAAAGACCTTTGATGCGCTGATGGTGATCATGGCTACCATGGGGATCAGTACAATCATCCACAGGTAGGATCTTTTTGACGGAACGATGAAAAAACCGCCCACCGCAATTGAGGTAAGTATATAATTAAATCCAATGTAACTGTAACTCAATTCAGAAATATTGGCCCCGATGATCTCGTAAAACAGAAAGGCGGTGTAGAACCCGATCAGTGAAAGTGAAAACGAGATTCGGGAATAGAGTAATAAACCCAGGGAAAGGATGACCCCTGAAAGCAGATTAAACTGGAAAAGGATGGCTCCCAGTGAGATGAAATAGATCCGGAGGGACCTGGGTATCTGAAGATTGTCCCACCATTCATAAATCTTCACCAGGGGTGCCCCACCGATGGTATAGAGGTCGTTGAAGGTATAGATGCCTCTTTCACTGATTCCAAGTGCTGTAAACTCTTTGGTCGCCAGGGTCATAACCCAGATGGAAAGAAGAAAGGGGATGGAGAGGAACGGGAGGGCATATTTCCCGATAACCCCCTGTAACGACACCGCAATAAGCAGGGTGAGGATGGCACTGATTACAATAACCAGGAAGAGTTGGATATCCGGCTCGAAATAGATTCCCAGACCCAAACCAACCAGCAGGCTGTTGAATCCGAAAACCCCCTTTGAAATGGTCTTTTTATCAAATCCCAGCAGGAAACCGGTGAGATTGGTAACCAATACCGACAGGAGTCCCAGAAGGCCTGCATAGAAATCAAAGAAGGTGATGACCATCAGTATGAAGGCGAAGAGCCGCTGGTCAGAAAAGAAAACCTGGCCATAACTGTTGGGTATGGCTTTCAGAAAAAGTCTGATATCGTTCCTGGTATTCAAGATCCCGGTATTGAATGAAACAGATTATTGCAGGTGATCCGGTACCACCTCCTGCTGCCTGATCAGCTCCATATGCTCACCCTTCCGGATCACATGGACCTTTCCGCCGGTATCGATGAGCACCACATTGGGACGCAGTGTAATGAACTGCATCCACTGGGTCATGTTGTAGGCGCCGATACGCTTGATAACAAACTGGTCGCCCTTCTTCAGAAGCGGGAACTGAACGGCCTCCCGGATGACGTCAATATTCATACACAACGGGCCATAAATGGCAGTCTCTTCCAGGTGTTCTGAAACCGGGGCAGCGGGATAGACTTCATGTTCGTACCAGAATGATGTGAAGAGCAGGTTCACTCCCACATCCACGATTGTGGCCCTGTTTCCGTTGGAAAGGCGTTTGTTGGCAATAACGGTTCCAAGCAAATACCCGGCATCATCGATCAGGGCTCTTCCGCTCTCCAGTACCAGGGTGGGAAGGTTTCTTGGATCCAACTCAGAATTAATGATAGCAGCGGAGATGGCCTCAGCGTATTCATCCAGGGAGGGTACAGTATCCGAACCCGGATAGTAGGCCCCCTTTAAGGTATTCATGGAAGCGAATCCACCACCCAAATCGATATATTTAATATGTATGCCATATTTTCGTTCAATACCAAAGGCCAGGTCGGCCAGTTTTCCGGCGGCAACCTTATAGGCATTTGATGTTAACATATAAGTGCCGATATGGGTATGCAGTCCCACCAGGTCCATTTTTTGATTGATCAGGATCCGGTTGATGGCATCCCAGGCATCCCCGTTTTCATAATTGAAACCAAAACGGTCCCACATGGGATAAACCCCCGTATCCATGTTGACCCTGATGGCTACTTTGGGACGTTTCCCGGAGCTTTCTGCAATGGCAATGATGGAGTACATCTCATCGAAATGGTCGATATGGATCAATGAATCATTTTCAATGGCTTTTTTCAGGTCATCATCGGTCTTGTCGGGGCCGTTGAAGATGATCTGGCTTCCTTTGACACCATTGTTAATGGCTTTGTCATATTCAAATCCTGAGACCACCTCCGCCCAGGATCCTTCCTGGTGAAAGATGCGGCATACAGCATCCAGGTAATTGGTTTTATAGGACCAGGCAAACTGCACTTTGGGATAGCGTGTGATAAAGGCATGTTTTGCCTGCTTGAATTTTTCCCTGATGGTTTTTTCTGATATGACGTAGAGGGGGGATCCATATTCAGCCAGCAGTTCCGGTACGGGAACATCATCAATATGCGTAATGGGTTCGGCCTGGGACTTCATCCCGAACTTGCTGGGCATACCGGCCTGGAGTTTCTTAATAAATGGTCTTTCAAATGCTCTTTTTTCCATGGGAATAGCTGTTATAGTTCTCCAAGGATGGAGAGTTTTTCAAATGCTGTTAAATCGGTGATCAGGTCATAGGAGTAACGTATAAACATCTTGCCTACCCGGTAATCCCTGAAGGGCTCCACTTCCATACCGATGGCCAGTTTTAGCAACGCTTCAGGGATGTTTTGACCGGCTCCCACTGCCAGATAAACCCAGGCCGGGATGCGCGGATTGATCTCAATGATATAGAGTTCGTTTGTGTGTGACTTCATGAGTTCCAGTTCCATACCGCCCCTCCATTGCATGGTTTTGATAATCCGGCGGGTAAGATCCAGCATCCGCTGGTCGTCCAGTGTGATTCCGGACCAGGCTTTCCCTTTGTCAGTGATGTACTGCTTACGCATTGGAACTGCTCCGATCGTATTGCCTTTACCGTCACCGAGGGCCACCACATTGACTTCGGTCCCTTTGATGAATTCCTGGATGATCACCGGTACGCCCCATTTGGCGCTGATCTTATTGTAATGCATCCTTACCTGCTCTTCATTGTAGGCCAGGTAGGCATCATAGAACTTACCTTTTACCATCAGGGGGTATTCGAAATCATCTTCCAAATCTGCAATCTCATTCAGCCGGGTAATCGGTTTGCTGAAGGGAACCGTCAGGTTATATTTTTTCCCAAAATCGGGAAGATCGGCCTTGTGACGCTCCTCGAACTGCTCCAATGTGGGCAGGAAGGTTTTAATCCCCGCCTTTTCCAGTACCTGTTCCGATCTCATGAAAGCATAGAGCTCCGCATCAAAATTGGGGATCAGCACATCGATCGGATCTTTCTGATGAATCTCCAGGATGCGGTTCACCAGTACATCAGATCCTTCGGAAGGATAGGGGACCTGGTATGTTTTATCCACCATCCCGTCCATAAATATGGCCGGTTCCATATTTTCGTAGGCCAGTCCAATGATCCTGGGATCAAATGCCTCTGATTCACGGATACCCCGTATCACCGGAACTCCGGGTCCGGGATTATCCGTATTGTTCAGGCCCGTCAGGGCCACGGTGATCTTAGTTCTCATGCTCGTCTTCAAGAAGTTCAAACTGTCTGAGCATGCTGATGAAGTCGAAATAGTACTTTTCGAAGCTGGGCGTATCGATTTCATACCTGGCTGTCATCAGCACTGTGATCTCTTTCAGGGATTTATTCTCACTGAGATACCCAAGGATCTCACGGCCCACCTGATTGATGCTGTAGGAATCACCTGTAGTCGGATTAAAAACAAATCCGGAATTGCTTAAGGCAATGTTTTTTTTGAGTTGCATAGGATTGTTTATTCCTTGATACAAAGCAAAAATGAAGGATTTAAAGATATTCCGTGTTATAAAATTCCGTGAAAACGTTATAATATTAATTCCGGATTTATGATTTTAATTCCGGCTTTAAACCCTGGTATGCTATTTCAGTCTAATACACCATGCAGATCTCGTATTACAGAATCAGCTGTTTAAAATATTATTCAAAGTAAGTCCAGATTGAAAACCCTCACCATTCATATCAAGAACATGGTTTGTCAGTGCTGCCTCCGGTTGGTCAGGGAGAATCTGGAAAAAGCAGGGGTACAGGTGGAGGAGATCGGCCCTGGAAAAGCCAGAATACGTTTTGCCGAAACAAAGATCTCCAGGGAGGATATCCGCAAAGTGCTGCAGGAGCTCGGTATGGATCTGATAAATTCGCGTAACAGCCAGTTGGTTGAGGAGATCAAACAGGCTGTCATTGAATTGATACACCAAATGAATAACGTGGATTCAATGGTCAGGAAGGCAGAATACCTGGTGGAAAAAACGGGATTATCTTATACCTACCTGTCAAGGATCTTTTCAAACCACGAGCCTGTCACCCTGGAAAAGTACATTATCCTGCACAAGATCGAACGGATCAAGGAACTGATCGACCAGGATGAGTTCACACTGAGTGAAATTGCCTATATGATGGATTACAGCAGTGTACAGTATCTCTCCAGCCAATTCAAAAGTCTGACGGGCATGACGGTCACCGGGTATAAGGAGAGTGACCGTTCTTCAAAGAAATCCCTGGAGAATCTCTATCAGGTGCCTTAATTCAACTGCTCTTGCCGGAACCTTTCCTGATAGTTCCCGAAACTCCTGTTAACTTTTCTTCCTCCGAAAAAACCGATCAGGGCGAGAACAAGCAATACGATGGCCACAATCCGGACAGATGATTCCTTGCCTTTCAATGCCCGGATCGTGGCATGGTAGAGCAGGTAAATGGAAAAACAGCTAATCAGTAAGCCCACCAGTCCGCCCAGGGTAAAATTGATCGCATAAAAGAAAGCAAAGAAGGCATTGATGGGATACATCACCATCATAGATGCCGTTACCCTGACATTGGCTTCATAATCGGTGTTCCCTCCACAAATGGCTGAAATAACCAGCATGATGGCTCCTCCGATAAAGAGGGCGATGATGGCACCAATCACAGACCAGATCAGGGCCATAATCCCGGCAGCACCTCCCCAGATCCCTCCGCCTCCTACGGCCGACCAGCCAAGAATACTCCACAGAAAAGCAAATATGCCTGCTACGGCACCAAATATGGCAGCCTTGATCACAGGTTCTGCAAAACCTCCTGTAAGGGGCAGAGAAGAGAAATACGTTTGCGGGCTCCTCAGGGTTTCCAATGAATCCTTGAGCATCCTGTTGAAATCAATGGTTTCGTTGCTCATGTTCCGGGGATTTTAAAAAAATCAAGGTACAAAGATTCTCCCGCTTTCACAACTCTTGTGTTATGTTCCGGGAACAAGCATCAATGATTTGACACGGGTCCTCTTCAGACCGAAGCCTGGAGCGTTGATTCCAGGCCCTTTAGCGGAGATCTGAACCAGTTTGTAAGCTGATGGTTCAGGATAAATTGTATGCGGTTCCATAGGCCTGGGATGATGAGCCGGTCGCCCCGGAGCATCCCATTTACTGCTTTCAGGGCAATCAGTGAAGGGCTGAAAGCAGGGACCTCCGGCTCAAAAACACCATCGGAATACTCCATTTGCTGCATCATGCTCTTCAGGGGTGCGGGGTGCACCATACTTACCAGCACCCCGGTATCTCTTAATGCATTGTCCAGTTCCCTGGTAAAGGCATACATCTTGCTGATGGCCAACTGCATTTCCGGATTGAACTGTTCCTTTCT
>JANTFK010000139.1 GCA_024763595.1 Bacteroidales bacterium
TCCTGCAAGCAGAAAGGTGGCGAGAAGTAAGTTTTTTTTCTTCATCGGATAAAACTTTAAAACAGGGTTATGTATACATATCTATAATTCGGTTTTCAAATTTCAGCATCATCTCTTCGGGGAATTCGAATATGGGATATGCATACATCAACAATACCCCAAAACCTTCTATCATGGCAGAAAAGTTGACCAGCTCAAGATACGGATCTTCAAATCCCCGCTTTTTAAAATACTCCAACATCATGGAAGAGAATTGTTCCACATAGTGAATGATGGGTTTATCTTTTAAATGTGTTTTTACCTTGGGCTGCATAATAACTGTGATGAAAAGGATCCAGTACTCCTGGCGGCTGCGGATGGATGAAAAGATTTTGCGGATAAAACCAACCAACTCATCAGATGTGAGCACGCCATCATGATCAGGATCGATCAGCTCCATGATATCATTCAATCCTTGTTCGATAACGGACTCCAGCAGGGCTTCTTTACTGTCGAAATAATTATACATCAATCCTTTGGAGATAGCTGCCTGTGAAGCCAGGCGGGAGATGGTGCAATTTCCGTATCCCTCAAGTGCGAAAAGCTTTAAGGCAGTTTCCATGATCTGAAGACGCCGTGTATGACGTATCGCATCAAATTGCTTCCTGGTTCTTGGGGACATGATATTATGAATGAACGTTTAGTCAAAAATAAATAGATAAATGGAATAATGTCAAGTATTTTGACATATTTTTCTTTTTTCCTGTAACTTTCTCCGGATGGCTTCGTCCTATTTACGCTGATCAGAAGGGTTCAATGACGGTAGAGGAATACAACAAAGCGGTGGAAGCATATGCGGACAATCTCTACAGGTTTGTGGTGAAAAACCTGAAAGATGAACATATGTCAGGCGATATTATCCAGGATACCTTTGAGAAGTTATGGGTAAAACTGGAGGATGTCAGTGCAAGCAAAGTGCGGAGCTATCTATTTGCGGCAGCATACCATACCATGATCGATTATATACGTAAGGAAAAAAGATATGCTGGTTTGGACCATACCATTGAGCAGGAGCAGGCGCATGACATGCAATATTCAGACCTGGGAGAGTTACTGGACCGGGCCGTACAGAATCTTCCGGAAGATCAAAAAGCTGTGGTGATGTTAAGAGATTATGAAGGTTATTCATACAGGGAGATCTCGGACATTACAGGTCTGTCTGAGTCACAGGTGAAGGTTTATATTTACAGGGCAAGGGTATATCTGAAATACTATATCGGTAGTGTGGAACAGGTTATTTGACATGGAGATTAACAGAAATAACTACGAGGCATATTTGCTGGATCTGGTGGAAGGAAAGTTATCTGCAGAAGAACTGCGGAAGGTCAGGGAATTTCTCGTTTTCAACCCGGATTGCGGGGAGCTGTTGAATGATACTGAGCCCTGGCTATTGAAAACGGAAGCGGTCAGTTTCAGGGGGAAGGAGCTTCTGAAGAAACATCTGCCGGAAACCAATGAAATGATTACTGACCGGAACTTCGATCTTTTTTCCATTGCCAGGCTGGAAGGTGATCTGACACCGGAACAGGAATCTGCTCATGAAACCATGGTTGCTGAAAATGATCTCCGGCAGGAGGAATGGACAGCCTGGCAAAACACCAGGTTGCCAGTCGGCCCGGTGCTCTACCCGGGAAAGCAGGGACTGTTAAGAAGGAAAAAGGGAAACAGCAGGATACTATGGCTGAGTTTGGTGTCCGCAGCTGCTGTTATAGCATTGTTGTTCTTCATTTTCAAGCCGGTACCGGATCTTCCCTTACCAGCGTTAACTGACCTTCCCGCTCCGGGACCTGCAGTGGAATCCGCTGTTATTGACGGGAAAGGACCTTCCCATATGAAGGGTATCGTCCCATTAAAACTTGTAGAACGTGATCCGGGGAATAATGGATCCGTGATGTTTGCCGCCAGGAAGCATACCAGGAGTCCTGCGGAAACATCGCTTTCCGCTGGTAACCATCATCCGGTTCAACATACCGGTTTGGCCGGTGAAGTTAAACGAAATGATTATACCTTAAAGCAGGTGAGGATCACAGAGCTGTTAAAACAACCTGTTATTGGGATTAATACCATTGAACCTGACCGGATCAGGCCGCTGGAAGTGCCACCTTCTGCCATTCATTATACGAGCCTTTCCATTGCTCAAATCGCCAGTATGAATCTGCCGGAAGTAATCGATGAAGTTGCTGAGGAGAAGAATATTTCCCTGTGGTCCGTTGCCAGTGCAGGGATAAAAGGAATTAATAAAGTTACAGGCGCTGATATTTCACTACTTGCTTACAGGGATGATGATGGCGGACTTTCAGGCATCAGGCTGAAATCAAAACGATTTTCTGTGAACACCCCCGTTACACATAAAGAATGATTACACAGTCATGCAACTTTGGTGGCTGGATACTGTCTTTTAAGGTAAAACAAATCGAATGAAAGGCGTTTACTTTTCAACAATTCTCCTGTCGCTAACCATTGTTATTTTCGCACAGGAAAAGGAGTACCAGACTATTTTTGATAACCAGAATCTTCGCATTTCCGGGATGGGTGGTCCTTTTATGCAGTTCACCGCTGTGGCTGGAGAATTTGGACATATGATGGGAGGAGGGGGCGCTGTATTGCTGAATAATTTCTTTATAGGGGGTTACGGACTGGGGCTAACCAATATCATTCCCGATAATTATAACCGGCAGACCAATAGCCATCTGACCCTTGGACATGGCGGGTTCTGGATGGGATATGCCCTTTTTGGAGAACGCTCCATTCATTTGACTGTTTCCTCTTTGATAGGTTGGGGAGAATTCGGGATCGTGCAGTGGGATGGCTATTATCCCATTGTGAGGGATCAAATCTTTGTGCTTTCACCCACCCTTGAAGTGGAACTGAACCTGACCCGTTACTTCAGGATCGGAGCAGGAGCCTCATACAACCTGTATACCATGGTGGATGAGTACCAGCATGGATACAGAAGCAGTGATCTTTCGGCTCCCGGCGGATTTCTCAGTTTCAAGTTTGGCTGGTTCTAATTACACAGCGGTTACATCGAATGGAGATACTTTTCCTTACATTTGATGTGAAATGGAAAGGGGGAAAGGAACTGTAATTAAATCGACTGGAAACTGGTACAATGTACGTTTGACTGACAACAGGGACCTTCGGTGCACCATCAGGGGAAAATTCAGGATGAAGGGAATCAGGGCTACAAACCCTGTTGCGGTTGGCGATCATGTGCATGTTGAATGGTCAGATGATGTAGATACCGGAATCATTGTCTCCATAGAGGAGCGTTCCAACTATATTATTCGAAGATCCTCCAATCTCTCAAAAGAGTACCAGCTACTTGCCTGCAACGTGGATATTGCCTGGCTCATGGTAAGCATGGTTCAACCCAGGACGCTTACCCCTTTCATAGACCGGTTTCTGGTTTCGGCTGAAGCTTACAGAATACCTGTGATCCTGCTTTTCAACAAGACGGATCTTTATGATGAAGCTGCCATGCTTGACATGAATCATTTCTGGTCGGTATACACTACTATCGGATACCGTTGCATGAAGATGTCCCTGCAAACCGGGGAGGGTGTTGAAGCAGTTGAAAATGAAATGAGAGGGAATGTAAATGTCATTGCCGGCAACTCAGGTGTTGGAAAATCGACCCTGATTCAGGTACTGGACCCCACCTTGAAATTAAAGATTGGAGAGATATCCGATTATCACGAGGCCGGAAAACATACCACCACATTTTCGGAGATGTTTGAAACATCTTCGGGGATTCGCATCATTGATACACCGGGGATCAGGGGATTCGGAACCATTCATCTGGAGCGGTCGGAACTATTTCATTTCTTCCCGGAGATATTCAGGGCCAGTAAAAGATGCAGGTATCATAACTGCATGCATATCCATGAACCGGATTGTGCCGTTAAGTTAAAGGTGGACACCGGAGAGATCAGTGAATTCAGGTATATGAACTATCTGATGATGATGGAGGAGGATGGAGAAAAGTACCGCTGATCCGGCTGACTGTCTGTTGGTAAATATAATATCTGCACGAAAGCCAAACGAAAAATAGTTTTTAAGTTTACATGCTCATTATCTGACAGGTTGATGTATAAAAATTCGCTCATAGCCGGCTTTGTCCTATTCATTATCCTCGCATTGAACGGGATCACTTTTTTCAGTATAAACAGGCGGTATATTACTTTTCTTCAGAGCACGTTAACTTCGCAGTGCCAGCTCTGTGGTGAACATATGGAAAAGACTTTGCTTCATTTTTCCAGTGATATAAACAAGGAACTGGATAAGTACAAGTATTCAGAGATATTTAGTGATCCTGCAAAGTTCCGGGAGGCTACACAAAGCCTCAGGCTGTTCTATACCAAATACCGCACCCTGATCACAAAGATCTCTGTATATGACAACCGGAAAAACTTTTATGCCATCTATCTGGAATCTGCGGATACTTTTGGAACCCGGGATCATTTTGTGACAGATAGTTTTGCCACCAGGAGGCAGGTGAAACTATTTCCCAGGCACAGGCTGGAACAGCATAAAAGCATTCTGAAGTATTATTACCCCTATATGAGTGATGATGTGGTCAATGGTAATGTGGTTGTGGAAGTGAATTTAGAGCGGTTTGCAAACGAGATCTTTCAATTATATCCCCAGGGAAAAACAGTTTCATGGCAATGGATGCTGGACAGTGACGGGCAGATTATCCTGCAAAATTTTCCCAGTGATTCATGTATGGTAACGGACCTGGAGGTCCTGGCTGACAGTATTCAGGCTGAAACTGCCGGATTAATTACACATACGATTATTGAAGCAGGAAATCGTAAACAAAAGATCTTTACGGCTTACTATCCCCTGAGTATCTATTCAAAAAAAATGGGGATCATGTTTTCGGTCATCAACAAAGGGTTTTTAAGTTTCTTCATCAACAGGAACCTGCTGGTGGCCATTCTCTCCCAGCTGTTGGTTACCGGTCTGGTTGTTTACCTGCTCATTCTTATGGGAAGAATGGTCAGAAGAGAAAGGCGGTTGAAACTTTCTGAAATCATATTGCGCCAGATCATTGAGCATTTTCCGGTAGGGATCATGATATTGGATGAAAAGAATATCATCCGGAATATCAACAGTATGGCCCAGAAAATGTTATTCACGGGAAACCCGGACAACCTGGTTGGGAAAGACTTCTCCAAGCAGTTTTTAATCTCGAACAAATATTTGCTCAGCGACAACCCCAGTCCGTTTTATGATGATTCCCATTACCTCCATTATGAAAAAGATGGTATTGAAACGGTGATCTACAGAACTGAGAAATCCACCCATATCGGGGGAGAGGAGTTAAAACTGATTGCCCTGATAGATGTCTCTCCTCTGGAAAAAGCAAGAAGGGTTGAAGTGGCCGCCAATAAAGCAAAATCGGATTTTCTGGCTGCCATGAGTCATGAGATCAGAACCCCGATGAACGGGATCCTGGGAATGGTCAACAACCTTTTGGAACAGCATACAAATGGAGACCTGAAAGAAAAGATTAAAGTAATCAAGCGTTCGACCGACCTGCTGATGACCATTATCAATGATATACTGGATTTCTCCAAGATTGAAGCGGGCAGGATGATGTTGGAGGAAATACCTTTTTCTCTGAGTGATGAGATGGAGCTTGTGAGGGAGTTGTTCAGTGTGCTGGCAGAAGAGAAAGGATTGGAAATCTCCATTGAAGTTAAGCCCGATGTACCCAATAAATTGATAGGGGATCCATTCAGGTTACGACAGGTGATATCCAATCTTGTAAGTAATGCCGTTAAGTTTACTGAGAGTGGGCGTATAGTGATTGGAGCAACACTGATGGAATCATACAGGAGCCATGTAAACATCCTGTTTACTGTTGAAGATACCGGGATCGGCATTCCGAAGGACCGGATCAAGGAGATTTTTGGCAGTTATACCCAGGCCAGGGGTTCCATACAACGCAAATTTGGAGGAACAGGTCTGGGGACAACCATTGCCAGGCAACTGGTAGAACTGATGCATGGTGAGATATGGGTTGAGAGTCCTTCTACCATTGCTACGGAGGAACAATACCCCGGATCTAAATTCAGCTTTACCATAGAGGCCTATTCAAATGAAAGAATCTCAAAGGATTTTGATTTTGGTTCTATATCAAGGTTGAATGACATCAATGCCCTGATCCTGACAAAAGAGTCCGACCCGTCAAGGAACATCATGGCAAAAATGCTGGAGAATTTCGGGCTCAATGTAACAAAAAAAATATACCAGGACAGTACGGTTGACAGTGTGATTCATCATCTTCAGATCAAGGCTGCCCGTTACCATCTGATTGTACTGGTGGATAAAAACCACCTGGATGGTTTTGCCCTGGCACAGGAGATGCAAAATAAGAACCTCACAGATCATTATCCCATCGTACTGGTCAGTTCCAATGATAAGACCGGCAATTACAGGACCTGTCGAAAGATGGGTATCGATTATTATCTGATAGAACCATTCGAGACAAAAGAGGTCATTGATATTCTGGATGAAAATTTCCCGGGTATTGAGGACCGTCACAGGCTTGAATCCATGATCAATGCTCTTCCGGAAAATCTTTCCATCCTGGTGGCAGAGGATAACCTGATCAATCAGAAAGTGGCGCAATCCATATTTAAAAACATCGGATATGAGATTAAAATTGCTAAAAATGGCCGCGACGCTGTTGATATGGTCATGGAGGGCAAATATAGTGTGGTTTTTATGGATCTCCTGATGCCCGAAATGGATGGTTACCAGGCTACAGAAAAGATCCGGGAAGCTGGATATAACATGCCGGTTATTGCCATGTCATCTGATGAAACAAATGAAACCCGGGTAGCTGCATTCCAATCGGGGATGAATGATTACCTGGTGAAACCTGCCAGGGTAGAAACAATTAAGCAACTGCTTATTAAACTTTTCTCAACAGCAATATAGGTTATGCGTTCACACGATTTGGATTACCGGATTATCGGGAATGATATTCAACTGGTGGAAATTGAACTCGATCCCATGGAAACAGTGATTGCAGAAGCGGGTTCCATGATGTATATGGACCAGGCAATACATTTTGACACAAAGATGGGTGATGGCTCGGATCCCAATCAGGGTTTTATGGGAAAATTACTCTCTGCAGGAACCAGGGTTCTTACAGGAGAGTCGCTTTTCGTAACGCATTTTACCAACCATGGTGCCGGGAAACAACGGGTAGCTTTTGCAGCTCCATACCCGGGAATGATTGTCCCCATTGATCTTGGGTTGCTGGGGGGCTCCCTGATAGTACAGAAGGATGGTTTTTTATGTGCGGCAAAAGGCACCAAAATAAGCATTACATTGAACAGGCGAATCGGAAGCGGCCTGGTGGGTGGCGAAGGGTTCATACTTCAAAAACTTGAAGGTGACGGGAAAGCGTTCATGCATGCCGGAGGTACTGTGATAGAAAGACGGCTTCAAAATGAAACATTGAAAATAGATACGGGTTGCATTGTAGCTTATACCCCGGGTATTGACTTTAATATTGAAACTTCCGGTAACCTCAGGTCCATGATCTTTGGTGGGGAGGGAATATTCCTGGCCACACTGCGCGGTACCGGAACTGCCTGGCTACAATCCATGCCAATAAGGAAGTTGATCCAGGCCATTTCCCCCTATGGAAAAAATGTAAAAAAAGAGGGCCGTTCACTGCTGGATAATTTCCTGGAGCGTTAAAGGAAGCCCTTGGATTTCTATGGCAGA
>JANTFK010000140.1 GCA_024763595.1 Bacteroidales bacterium
CAAACGCTTTATCTATATCGATGTTGCGCTTGTTTACGGCGTACTGGGATTTATCGGAGTATTGGTCATTGCCAGATATCTGGAGGGAGCTCTATGAACAGTATACTTGAAATTACCGGTTTAATTTTATTGCTGATCGGTGGGACGTTCCTGTTTCTTGGCGGACTGGGCATCTTTCGTATGCCGGATACATACAACCGTTTGCAGGCAGGAACGAAAGCCACTACACTTGGCGGTATGAGTGTTATCCTGGGCGTGGGTTTTCTTGAACCCGGATGGATGATTAAAGCACTGGTACTTGTCATCTTCATTGCCTTTTCCAATCCCATCAGTTCGCATGCCCTTGCCCGTGCTAATTATAAACGTGGAAAATATCCATATCTAAAAGGTGGCGAAGAATACGACAAGTATCGCGAAGTAGTAACAAACCAGAAAACCAAGGAGGAAGCTCAATGATTCTATATATTATCCTATTATTATTTCTTCTCTTGTTAATGACCGGAGCAGCTGTTTATTCAGTAGTTCAACGAGACCTGCTTTATGCAGTCATCGGGACCGGAGTTATCAGTCTGATTCTCTCTATTCTCTTCCTGTTTCTGCAGGCACCGGATGTAGCGCTTACTGAAGCAGCCATCGGAGTAGCACTCACCACTATAATATTCATCATTACTATACGAAACACGGTCCGTTACGAAGAAGATTCGAATCGGCACTCTAAACCTGCATCGAAATGAAAAAAATATTGGTTCTTTCCCTGCTGGCAGTCTTTGGGGTTTATTTGGCCGAAGTCTTGTTTAAAATAGATTTCGGGCATCAGTTTTTCTTAAATGGAGTAAAAGATTTTTATCTGACAGCTTCTCCTGATAAACTTAAAGTGGCCAACGTGGTTACCAGCATCGTAGTTAATTTCAGGGGATTTGATACGCTGGGTGAAGTAACTGTATTGTTCCTGGCCACCACTGCAATGTCCAGCATTCTCTATAAAGGAAGACATAAGCTCGGAGAAAGGGCGGTCTTGTTTTCCTCCAGTCGCATCGTAATGACCGGTTCAAAACTCCTTTTCCCGGCCATCATCCTGCTGGGCGTTTATGTATTTGTTCATGGACACCTAACCCCTGGCGGCGGGTTTCAGGGAGGTGTAATCATTGCTACCGGTTTTCTGCTAATGTTACTTTCATACCAGGATTACCAGGTAAGCCATGTGGTTCTTTCTGTAGTTGAATCACTCGCCGGGATCACCTTTGCCAGCATAGGTTTAATCGGACTACTTAACGGCGGAACTTTCCTGCATAACTTTCTCCACACCGGAGTGTTGAACAACCTGCTCAGTGGTGGTGTGATCCCGATCATCTATATAGCTGTCGGTTTTAAAGTCGGAGCAGAATTAACGGGTTTGATATACACAGCATTAAACGAAAAAGATTAAACCATGGAATTTAAACTCTTTGATCTGTCCATTGTTGAATACGCATTCTTTGTTACATCCGTCCTGATCATTTTGATCGGATTGTATGCTGCTCTGGTCAAGAAAACGCTGATTAAAATTGTCATAGGCTTATCTATTCTGGATGCAGGGATTAACCTGTTGCTCATCTCTATTGGTTATCTGAAAGCAGGTACTGCTCCTATCTTTTCACCTGCATTGGTAAAAAATATGCCTCTGACCCTTGAAAATATTAAGAAACTCAGTGAAGGCATGGTGGATCCTGTCCCTCAGGCATTGGTATTGACAGCCATTGTTATCGGCTTCGGGGTTACTGCAGTTGCCCTTTCACTGGTTATCCGGTTATACCGGCATCATCATACTTTAAATATTGACGAGATAAAAAATCTGAAATGGTAGGAAGTCCTGTATTATTTATCGCAATCCCCTTGTTGGCGGCATTTCTTATTCCCCTGCTGGGATTTGTGTGGAAAGAATCCGTTAGAATCCTTCCGGGTCTGGTGTTGCTTTATCTGTTATACCTCTCGCTCACCCTCATGGAACAGGTTGTGCATACCGGGACCATTGTAGAAGTGATCGCCGGGTGGGCACCCCCATGGGGAATAAATCTTGTTTTCAGTCCGCTCACAGGCCTGCTTACAACGCTCATGATCCTGATGGGATTTATTATCTGGATTTATAGCTATCGGTTTAAGAATATTGACTTTCAGGAAGCTGTAAAGTATTTTATTCTACTCCTGATGTTGATCACGGGTTCCGTTGGCATTGTACTTACCGGTGATATTTTCAACCAGTTTGTTTTTATTGAAATTACCAGTATCTCAGCATATGCACTTACTGCTTTTTATAAAGGACGGGATAGTGCCGAAGCCTCGTTTAAATATTTAATGATCGGTTCTCTTTCTTCAATGTTCCTGTTGTTGGCTATTGCTCTGATCTATTCACAACTGGGTACACTGAACATGGCCGACATTGCCGCTAAGGCCCATCTTATGAAGCCAGAATTCAAAATACTTGCATTGATCTTCTTCATCACCGGTCTGGGGATTGAAGCAGAGATCTTCCCGCTCAACGGATGGGCTCCCGATGCTTATGCTCAGGCCCCGGGACCGATAGGCGCTGCTTTTTCCGGAATCGTAGTAAAAGCAGGTGTTTATGCCATGATACGTGTCATGTTTACGCTCTTTGATGTTGCCGGCACACATCAGTTCCTGATTGTAATCGGCATAATAACCCTGATCATCGCCGAAATGTCTGCCGTAAGGCAGGAACATCTCAAAAGAATGCTCGCCTATTCAAGTATCGGACAAATGGGACTGGTGATCGTAGCTTTTGGTATCGGTACCGAAGAAGGTGTTTTTGCCGCTCTTTTCCTGATGCTTAATCATGCGATCATTAAGTCACTCCTGTTCCTGTCGGGGAGTTATCTTGTTTACCACTCTACAGGAAAGTATATCTCCGAAGTGGATGGTATCGCCCGTAATCTGCCAATAACCTCATTCCTTTTTGCCCTGGGATCCATCGCTATCGTCGGGATGCCACCCTTTGCCGGTTTCTGGAGTAAATGGTCAATGCTGACGGCTGCTGCACATTCCAACCTGATCCTGATTATTGGCCTTGTCCTTTCTGTAAGTCTTATCGAACTGGTCTACTATTTCAGGGTCTTAAACCGGATATACTTCTTCCCCAAGAAAAAAGAGGTTGTAGTAAAAAAACCAACCATAAATGCACTGCTGGCTATGGGATTGCTGGGACTCCTGATTCTCATTATCGGTTTTTATCCCGACAGTGTTACCGGGTACCTGCACGCTGCTTCTCAATCCCTGCTTGACAAAGGGAAATATATACATGATGTTTTATCTACCGGACAGTTACTTTTACCTTAAGCTGAAGAGAAAATGAACATGATATACATACTATTTAGCATTCTGCTGGGGGGGGCAATCCTCACATTTCTTGCCAACAAAATCTCCGGCTTACTCAGAGACACCTTCTTTCTACTGACCATGCTGGGAGCTACCCTGATTTTTTATACCCAACTGCATATTGGCGGGTTAGTGAATTTTTCCATAGGTAGTTTTAACCTGGAATGGGGAGTAAATTCTTTTAGTTGGTATTTCTCCCTGATTGTGCTGGGACTGGGTACTCTTGCTGCATTTTATGCACTTTCTTATATGAAAGGGAAAGAGAATCTTGGATTTTTCTACTTCAGTTTCCTTATCAGTATTCTTTCTATGCTTGGGATAGTGATGAGTCACGATCTGATCTCCTTTTTTATCTTTTGGGAGATGATGACATGGTCATCCTACTTTATGGTGATCTACAGCGGGAAAAATGTTCAGAAAAACGGTATAAATTACATCCTTTTCAGCGCTTTCGGTGCCTATGCCATGCTGACGGCAATCGCACTGGTGTATGCAAATATTCATTCGCTTTCGATTGTGGAAATGATCAGCAATTACGGGCAGTTCTCCCCCGCCCTGCAAACATGGATCCCCATCCTCTTCCTGATGGCATTTTCGGTAAAAGCGGCTATGATGCCATTGCATGTATGGGCTCCCGGAGCTTATTCCGATTCTCCAATGGCATATACAAGTGTTTTCTCCGGAGCACTCTCCAAGATGGGCATCTATGGGATGATCCTCATCTTTGTCACTATGATCTCTCATCTTCCGGATGACACCTGGTTCAGAGAGGTCTTTGCCTGGCTGGGAGCCATCACTGCCATCATGGGAACGCTGTGGGCAATTGCCCAGGATGACGCCCGTAAGCTCCTGGCATATTCATCCGTTGCCCAGCTGGGGTATATAATCACCGGTGTGGCCATCGGAACCGATTTGGCTATGCTGTCCGCATTATTCCTCGCTGCATTACACGCTTTATTCAAAGGAACATTGTTTATGGCTGTCGGTGCTGTCGAGCGTCAGACAGGTACCGTTAAATTTTCAGAAGTTACCGGGCTAATACGGAAAATGCCCTGGACCTTTATTGCTTCACTGCTTGCCATTATTGCCCTCGCCGGGATTCCTCCCCTGGGTGGGTTTGTCGGAAAGTGGATGCTCTACGAATCTCTCATTAACAGCAACCACTACATTCTGGTAATCGCCATCTTTTTTGCCAGCACCTCTGCTTTCCTCTATTGTTATAAATTCCTCTTCGGTTTCTTCCTCGGTCAGGAAGAGAAGGAGTGGGCGCACGTCAAAGAAGCTCCTGCCCTGATGGTTGTTCCCATGCTGCTTATGGCTGGCTTTCTTGTCATTCTCGGAACTTTCCCCGGCATTTTACTCAAACCTGCTGATACCGCAATGCAAACGCTGGGATTTGCTCCTACCGAAGGACATCTGTGGAGCATGTCGGTACTGTTTAATGCATGGGGTGACCAGGTATTACTCAGACCCCTGGTCTATGCCATTGCTGGAATATTCCTGTTTTTCCTGATTATTCTTACCGTAAAGGGCTGGAAAAATACACGGTATGTAACCACAAAGGATATCAGCTCTTCCGGAGAAGTTCCTCTGGAACACGAAAACCTTACATTCTCTGTGAATTTTTATCAACCTTTTCTCCGTGCCGTAGGACCGGTTATGAAACATCGCATGATAACCTGGTATCGTGAATTCGGAGCGGGTATGGAAACAATTTTTGATTTTACCCGCAGGATATATACCGGAAACGGACAGACATACGCCATTTATGTCATGGTCTTTCTGGTTATCATTCTGCTTCTTCAAAACACCATTTTCGGCTAAATACAAAGAAAAATGCATGAAATCATTCAAATAACCTGGGGTGCAATCGTTTCGTTCATACTGGCATTTACCGTCGGAATTACCTATATGGGGTTAAATCGTAAGATCACGGCACGGATCCAGAACCGTATCGGTCCTCCCTGGTATCAGAATTTTATTGATGTGATCAAGCTGGGCTCGAAACAGACTTCGATTCATCATGGGGTCATGCAACACATGGGACCTGCCTTTATTATGGTGACATCAGTCATGTCTCTGCTCATAATCCCCATCCTGAACCAAAACCGTTTTTTTCCAAATCTGAATTTTCACGGCGACCTGGTTTTCCTGCTGTACATTATGGTTTTCGGTCCTCTGGGAATGGCTCTGGGTGCCGGTCAGACAGGAAACCCCAACTCAGCTATTGGCGTCACGAGGGGTCTCAGCCAGATGGCAGGCTTTGAGATTCCCTGGGTGATGGCTTTGGTTGCACTGATGATCCAGTATAAAACAACTTCGATTGTCGATCTGATGAACATCCAGGTTGAAACCGGAAAATGGCTGATGTTCTCCTCTCCTTTTGCTTTTCTGGCTGCTCTGCTGGCCATGCTGGGGATGTTTCGTTATGCACCTTTTGATATTGTAGGGGCACCTCAGGAACTGGCTTCAGGACCTATGAGTGAAAACGGAGGGAAATACCTTTTTGTCATGATGTCTGCCGGATCGGTCTTTGCTTTTGCAAAACTAACATTGTATGTCGACCTGTTTATGGGAGGGGCCAACAACCTCATTATTCTGGTTGTGAAAACTTTTTCCCTCTACCTTTTCCCAATGCTATACGGAATTGTCAGTCCGAGATACCGTACCGAGCAGTCCGTAAGATACTTCTGGGGATGGCCTTCCCTGTTCGGGTTACTTGCTATTCTGCACGCTATGTTTTTCTAAAAAGATGTGAAAAGATGATAAACGATAAAAATTCACAAAAGATTGTAGATATTATCCGGAACTATGCCCGCAAGCATTCGCTGTGGATACTGGCATACGGTACAGGTTGCGGGGCCATCGAGATTCCACCGACGATGACCTCCCGTTATGATGCCGAACGACTCGGTGTCCGCGGTGCCGCCACACCCCGTCAGGCTGATGTTCTGCTCATCACGGGATACCTGACCACGAAAACCCTGAAACGTGTTATCCGCGTTTATGAACAGATGCAGGATCCCAAATATGTCATCGGTTTCGGCTCATGTACCATCAACGGTGGAATGTATTGGGATTCCTACAATACCATCAAAGCACTTGACAGATATCTGCCGGTAGATGTCTATATCAACGGTTGCATGCCTCGCCCCGAATCCGTACTGGCCGGTTTTGCCAAACTTCAGGAACTGATCCAGGCCGGCAAAGCCGACGGAGCAAAAAAATACAAAGAAAACCTGGAATGGTACCGCGAAAACCAGAAAAAGGTTATTCCCACCTGGCGCATGCCAGAGTATAACTGGTAAAAACATATCCCTATGGAAAAGACAAAATTATCGATCATCAGTCAGATAAAAAACCATTTCAACGATGCCAGGGAGAAAAACTACCCTTATAACCGGGTGGACTTTTCTGTCAGAAAAGAGATCGTGCCTCAGGTGCTTCTTTACCTGAAAGATGTTATGGGATTCAAACACCTGTCACACATCTCCTGTGTCGACTGGCTCGAAGACAATGAATTTGAACTTGTCTTTATTGTATGGTCCCCTGCCGATAAAATAAAAGTTTTTGTACACACCCGCCTCGACAGGGAACATCCGGTTATGGATAACCTGGATATGATCTGGAGACATGCACATACCTATGAAAGAGAGATGCGCGAAATGTTCGGGATACAATTTACCGGCCTGGATGCCCCCGAAGAGTTTTTGCTGGAAGACTGGCAGGGCCCTCCACCCATGCGGCGGGATTTCGATACCGAAACCTATGCAGCCGAAACCTACTGGGAAAGACCGGGACGTGAGGATGCACAGGATGTAAGGGAAACCATTGAAAAACGTACCGGAGAAGTTTTACCCGATTTTGCAAAAAACTATAAGAGATAGATGAGAGAACAAGCTACAACCCTGTATATTGGCCCGCAGCATCCCGGCATTACCGGAAATATGATGGTGCGCGTTAAAGTTGAAGGGGATACCATCGTCAAGGCTACCACCGAAGTGGGATATTTACATCGCTCATTTGAAAAACTGATCGAAAATCGAAACTGGCTGCAGAGCTTTACATTGCTGTGCCGCTTTTGTGTTCCCGAACCCGATCCGGTAGAAGAATCCTATGCCCGGGCAGTAGAAATGATCGAAGGACGCGAAGTGCCCGAAAGAGCCAAATATATCCGGGTAATGGTTCTCGAACTGGCACGTATGGCATCCTATATGCTGTGGTACGGTGGTCAGTCGGCATCTTTGGGTCTTTACACCATAGGTCAGTGGAGTGTCGGCGACCGGAATTATATTCTCGATCTGTTTGAAGAACTCACCGGTGGAAGGGTCTACCACATGTATATCTGGCCCGGCGGCGTACGCCGTGACCTGCCCAAAGGATTTGAGAAAAAGGTAATCAA
>JANTFK010000141.1 GCA_024763595.1 Bacteroidales bacterium
GAGGCGATTCCTTTGTTATTGAATCCTCCTGACCATCCGCCGGCAAACCCGGTTACGGTCTGCCCGTCGAGGGTTTGCGGGATGATGATGTTCTTCAATTCAAAATCGTAGCTGCAACTGGTGATGATCCCGTTTTCCACCACTACATCATCATCTTGAAACGTATATTGTTGTGCAATTACATCGGAGACGATAAAAATCAAATGAATTAGCAAAGCACAAGTAATTGTTTTATGAATTCTATAATTTCTCATGGCAGTATTGTTTTTGATCTGTTTTTGATCATTCTCATGGTTTTTACCTATTTCAGCATATTCACTTCAGCACATAGAATGATTGAGGTAAGAAAGGAGTGTGCTTTCTTCATTGGAAAAGATTTGGTGACCAGTTGCCTATACAATATACTAATTCTACTTTTACAGATTAATCTAAAAGTTGAAAAATGTTGATAAAACCCCTGAAAACACTGGGCTTTCAGAGGCATCGAAAAACATGATCTTCGTACCTTCAAGGCATGTTCAATACAAATTAAAAGTATAAAAGATTATGAAAAAACACTAACTGCTGATCACGACAGGCTATTTGATTATCTGTCTGAATATCAGTAGTGTTTCCAAAACAGAAGAAAGCTGTTTTTTGAAAAGGCGAAGCAATACACACAGGGAATGCTTCAAACCCAACGTTGTAACCTTGAATAGATAGGAACCGAATTGTTTTCAGATACAGCATTTCATTTCAGAATCCTACTGGAGCCATCGGGATGTGATAGATATTGCGGCAAGACAGCCAATAGCCAGGTAGCATTCATCGGATATCTGTGTAATGGAGATTTTGCATCTCTGGTAGATGCCAGATTATACTTAGCCGGGGACTGGTGTGGTAATCCGGAAACAATTACATTGGAAATTTCAAAGAAATAAAGGTGGAATTAATTTCAGCCCTCCTGATCTGGCGCAGGAGTCCTTATCGCTTTTTCGAAAATGAGCAGCGAGTAAATTGGCAATAGCCGTGTCAGCTCGACAGCAAATTATCTTGATGATATTTTCGCCTTCAATGTTTTCTGTCTCCAAGGCATAAACTTTCGCCTGACGCCGGGATTTCTTTGCTACACGTTATCAGACTACACAGCGTCATTTTGACCGTGTTGATAAGAGATTAACCCCCGGAATGTCAACTGGTAGTCAGGGTCCTCTCTCATGATCCTGGCGCTGCCGGGCAGGTTTCCGGCAAACCAGATCAGGAACCTGGAAGCATCAATTTTATCGTTCAGCAGCTGCGTTCGGGCTTCCCGGAAACTTTCACGCATGCTGTCATTTCTCAGCAGTTCGTCCAGCTTTGCAAAGGAGCCTCCCATCTGATCCGGGGTATAATGGAACAGCAAACCGTATGCTTCAAGTTCACTGATATAGGAGAATTTCTCAGCGCTGACAAAAATGGCAGGGATACCCAGTACTGCAGCCTCGGCGGCCATGGTTGCGCTGTTGCCCCAGAAAACCCTGCACCCGGCCAGCTCCTTATGGATCTGCAACCTGTCTGCCATCCGGACCCCTTTCACCTGGTCCGGGTTTACCTCGACCTCAGCAGAAAAGAGGGCCGGGTTCTGCTCGCTGTACCGGTTTATTTGCGCAATGATCGCCGGTACATTTACCCGGGACCCTGGAGAGTGATGGATGGAGTCGGTGCGGGCAAGGCGGAAGAAGATCCCGTTGCCCGGGGTTTCCGACCGGAACCGGTTTGGATGCAGATAGGCCAGCTCTTTAAAAGTCCGGAGATGAAAATGGTTCTTATGAAACTGATGGGGATAGTGTACCGGCGATAGCAGGTAGGTTGAATGCTTGATGATGGAAAGCAGCCTGGGATTATCATCCGTATCATCATATGTGAGACTCTGAATTCCCAGTATCCTGGAAGCGAGAACCAGGTAGGGGGAGGATAAACTGATGGCCAGACCGGGCCTGAACCGTACCAGAAGCACCAGGATCAGTGCTACAATATAGAGGGAGTAAACATATTTCCCCAGCGTGGAATTGCTGCCCGACCCCCTGTTAATATAGGCAATGCCGGCCGACTGCAGCAATTGATGGAGGCACTCTTTGTCCCGTGCCACAACCTTCAGCCTGTAACCATTCTCATTTAAATGGGCCATCAGATGTTTAAAAAAATGAAAGTCGGCCGGGTGATTCAGATCAAATAAGATCCTCCTGTTTTCCTTGTGTCTGCTCATGGATGTTGAAACATTACAAACTTATTGAATTCTTATCTGAATCAAGAATAGATCATTTTAATATCTTCGTATGTATGAAAAGTAACTATACGCTGGCCATTCAGGCCGCCATCCAGGCCGGAAAAGCGATCCTTGAGGTTTATGAATCGGGAGATTTCGGGATCGAATCCAAGGCCGATCACTCCCCGTTGACCCTTGCTGATAAAAAAGCGAATGGCATCATTGAGGATATGCTGAAGGAGACAGCGATCCCCATCCTGAGTGAGGAGGGGAAGGAGATCCCGTTCATGAACCGCAGCTGGTGGTCCAGGTTCTGGCTGGTGGATCCGTTGGATGGTACCAAGGAGTTTATCAAACGGAACGGTGAGTTTACGGTCAACATTGCCCTGGTTGAGGAGGGAACCACCCGTTTCGGTGTGGTGTTTGCCCCTGTGCTGACCGAGCTCTATATGGGTATACCGGGCCGTGGCGCATACCTCTGCAGTAAAGAGAAATATTTTAACCAGCCGTTAGACTACCTGCTCCAATTCTCCGACAGCTTACCCAACCGGACACCCGATGAGGAAAAGTTCAGGGTGGTTGCCAGCCGTTCACATTATAATGAGGATACAGCGGCATTTGTGAATGCAATGGATACAGGCGGGAAAGAGGTCTCCCTGGTAAGTAAAGGCAGTTCATTAAAGCTTTGCATGGTAGCTTCGGGAGAAGCGGATATCTATCCCCGGCTGGGACCCACCATGGAGTGGGATACCGCTGCGGCCCACGCAGTGGTCAAAGCCTCCGGTAAGAATGTCTACAGGGCAGATACCGGGAAAGAGCTTGAATACAATAAAGAAAACCTTCTGAATCCCTATTTCGTAGTAAAGTAAGGATCGGCCCGGTGCAACCAAAACAGGTTGGACCCGGTCATCATAATTGAATCCTTACATGAGCAGTGAGAAGGACATACTTACGGGATGTGTCAGCGGAAAACAATGGGCGCAGCGGGAGTTGTATGACAAATACGCCCGCCTGATGCTGGGTATTTGTAACCGGTATGCACAGAGTCTGGAAGAGGCGGAGGATGTTATGCAGGAAGGTTTTGTAAAGATCTTCCTGAATATAAGGGAGTTTAAAGGTGATGGCGCCGTAGCGGCCTGGATGCGCAGGATCATGATCAATACCGCCATTACCCATTACCACAAGATGAAAAAGTACCGCTACCATGATGACCTGGATGCGGTAAGCGAAGTAAAATTTGAGGAGAGAACCTGGGGTGAAACCGACTTTACAAAAGAGGAACTTTATCAAGTTATCCACCAGATGCCGGAAGGGTACAGGCTGGTATTTAACCTCTACGCTGTGGAGGGATACAAGCACAGGGAGATTGCAGAGATCCTTCAGATTGATGAGAACACAAGCAAATCGCAGTACAGCAGGGCCAGGCGATGGCTCCAGGAACGATTAATCAAGATACAGGGTGAGAGATCCCGGTAAGATGCATGAAGAGCTCAACATAGAACAACTGGTGCAATCAAAGCTGGGAGAGGCCGAAGTGGCTCCCTCTGCCGATACCTGGACACACATTCGGAAGAAGGTCCGCCGGATGCAGTTCCTGAAGTTCCGTCCCGGCCGGTTCAATATCTGGTACCTGGGTATACTGCTGATCTCCGGGGCAGGGATCACAGGTGAACTTACCGTTGAAGATACCGGCAGTGAGGAACCGTTATACCGGGAAACCCGGGAGAGCGTTATCCCGGAAGCGAAAAATGTAAAGGAAGCGGTCAGAGAACCGGCAGCAGCAGTTGAGAAAGCACAGGAACAGCAGGAACGTCAGGAACATCAGGAAGGAAATCAAACAGGTGCCGGTAAAAAACTGGTGGGATCCGGTGAAATACTCCGGACTGACCGGGTTGATCCGGTTGAAGTGACAGACGCCCCGGACACTTTAAAGGGAGAAGAGATGACCCTGCCGGAACCGGTGGAAATAATTGAAGAAGCACCTATCCATGAAGATAAATTACCGCTGATGGGCGGGTTTACCAGTTCTGTACAATCGGGCTGTGCACCTTTAACCGTTCAGTTCCGGGCTCCGCATGCAAAGGCGTCCACCTACCGGTGGTCCTTCGGAACAGGTGACCGGAGCAGTGTCCCTGATCCGCTCTACACCTTCAGGGAGGCGGGTCAATATACGGTGCTGCTTACCGTAGCGCACAGCGACGGAACACCTTCAGAATACCGTCAGCTGATTGAGGTACATCCTGCCCCAAAGGCCGATTTCCAGATTGAGGAGGGATTTGAGGGGATTGACAATCACCTGACCCTGAACCTGGTAAACTATTCCAGCGAAGCTGCTGCTTTTTCATGGAGCCTGCTGGAAGGGGACCGGAACGAATGCAGTTACTGGTCATCCGAAGAATACCAGCCGGTTATCAGGCTGAAGGAGCTGAGCAGAGGCACAGAGGAGATCCGCCTCATCGTTACCGGTGAATCTGGTTGCAGGGATACACTCTCAAAGGAACTGCCTGTGGAGATTGCCTCCTCAGAAGACAGGATCAGGTTCCCCAATGCCTTCAGCCCCAATCCCACAGGACCGGGAAGCGGTATGTTCAATCCACAGTCCAGGCGGACCGACCTGTTCCACCCGGTGCTGACAGAAGTACCTGTCAGTTATCACTTAACGGTATATACCCGGAGAGGGAAGATGATCTTTGAAACCAGGGAGGTGTATCGGGGGTGGGACGGCTATATCAACCAGGAACGTGTAGCCGGGGGCGTATATGTCTGGATGGTTGAAGGAACCTGGGAAGACGGGGCCGCATTCAGTTTCCGGGGTGATGTAACGCTGATCTGGAACGAATTATGGTAAGCGCAAAGGAATAGTAATTTGTACTCCTGTGCCACCAGGGTCATCAAAAGAATTTCGGGTATTGCCGGATCTCCTGAAAGGATATCATCAACTGCTACAATGTAATCCGGTCGATAATCGTATCGAAGATCATATCCACCGAATCTTTGATGGAGGTAGATGAGGTGTCAATTTCCACATCGGGATTTTCAGGGGCCTCGAAGGGAGCCGAGATCCCTGTAAAGTCTTTGATAATGCCGGCACGGGCTTTCTGATAAAGGCCCTTGGTATCCCGCGTCTCACACACTTCCAGGGGGGGATTCAGGAAAATCTCGATAAAATCGTCTTTGCCGATGATGTTCCTGGCCATCTCCCTGATCTCATTGGTGGGACTTATAAAGGAACAGATGGTGATCATCCCCGTATTGATCAGCAGTTTGGATACTTCAGCAATCCGCCTGATGTTTTCCAGCCGGTCCTCTTTACTGAATCCCAGGTTGTTATTGATCCCGGTCCGGATATTATCTCCGTCCAGCACCTGGCAGAAGAACCTGCGGAAAAAGAGCTCCTTTTCCAGGTTGGCCGCCAGGGTGGTTTTACCTGACCCGGATAACCCGGTAAACCAGATCACTTTTGCACTCTGCCGGAGGATCTCCTCTTTTACTTTCCGGTCGTAAATCCGGTCAAATACCGGGTAGATATTCTTGTTCATGTACTGCTTTCTTAAATGCTTTTTGAGATATATACGTTAATTATCGGTAAATGTTATGCTCCGGAATTAAAACCGGTATTAAAAACCATAATTTATACCCATTCTCAGCGTGCCTGTCTGCCCGTGATATTCGTCCGGTGTCCAGCGATCCAGGTATTCCTGTTCACCGGTCACATTTCTCCATTCATATCCAAGCCGCAGGTAGAGATCATTTACAACCTGCATGGTCGCCAGGATACCCGCACGGGTCGAGTTCCACACAACGGGTTCAAGAGGTTCAATACCGGTTCTTGGCATGGTGCCCAGCGCAGTGTGATCCGGACCTTTGAGGGAGCGGTTAAAATAAGCTTTAACCTGCAGGGTCCGGAATGGCCTGTATGCCATACCCAGGTAGAGATCCTTTGCATTGTCCTCCAGGTAGTGCCCCAGGTTATACCGGTTCGATTCAAAGGTTGTAGTAGGCACATTGTGCATAAATACCAGGGCATTGCTCCAGGTGTACTCCGCCAGCAGTGTAAGATCCGGAATAATCGCCGAGGACACACCAGCTTTGTAGGAGACAAAGTTATGTTCTGTATCATTGAGGATCCGGTCAGCTGCCACCTCATCCAGGAACACCGTTCCATAGAGGTGGAAACCCCGGATATTCCTGGAGGAGAGTGCAAGGAACAGCTGTGAGTTCATATTGTCAATGCGGGCATCCAGGGTATGATTAACGGGCTTATAGAAAGCCACCGGTAGCAAATAGGCCAGGTGGGGATACCGGTAATCATAAATGATGGAGTTTCCAACGGAGAGCTGGAGCCCTTTGTAAGGAATAAAGGTAAACATGTTTGCAGCCATGTATTTGGGATGATATACCTCCCGGTAATCTGTCCCGTAGGCATTGGAAGTATAGAAGGAGAGCGTGGAATCGACCACTTCGGATACCAGGGCACCATGCACATAAGTAAACCGGAACCATTTTGCCGGGTTCATGGAGAGCTCCAACCTGGGAAATGCGGGTGTGCGGCCGGAAAAGATATTGGCCCCGGCGTTATTCTCACCCCAGGAGAACTGCCCCATGATGAGTCCCACATGGCCCCACTTCCATCCGTAGGTGATACCTCCCCGTAACTCCCAGTAGTCCCGCTGCCCACCTGAAACAATCTTGATGTTTGATCCCCCAATACGCTGGTTCATGAAATCCCTTGCCGTGAGTTCGGTGGACTCATGGTTATCCCTGAAAGAGGCCCAGACGCCGAACTTTCCCGCATAGGACCAGGCCTCCACTCCGTTCCACCAGTGAGAGAAGGAACCATTGCCGTTTACCCACATATCTGAACCCAGGATGGGATTGACGGTCATCCGGAACATGGAATCCCGGTAGTAGAATAGATCAAACCGTTTGTCCCCGTGATTATCCATCCATAACCAGCTTGTAGCCGGAGGTTGGGCAGCGAGGTGATTCAGCTCTTTCCGGTAGTCCCTGAGGTAGAAATCCAGTTCAGCCTGTTGCCGGGCATTCAGCACCGACCGGGATGAATCGGCTGCAACCAGTTTTCCGGCAATCTCCTGCCTGGAGAAAGGCTTCACCAGCGAATAGAGGTCGATCACTTTTTCGGACGCCAGTTCATCCAGGAAGAGATAGATACCCCGGTTGGCAATATCTGCCGGCACATACTGTGCATGGAGCGTTGTGATCCCGCCAATACAGCATAGTACCAACACAAGCCACCGGGTACGCGATGTTAACGGTCGCTTTTTAATGTTTGTTTCAATTTGCTTAAATATAATATATATTTTTTTGATTCTTAACGGTATAACAGGCTGGCATTCCCAATCCAGGCAATCTCTCCCTGTTCCTGGTCGATCAGCCCCTGTACCTCTTCCGGCGCCGTTCTGACGGCACCCATCAACCGGCAGGTCTCATCATCCAGTGAAGTAACAAAGTGTATGCGGATACGTTTTGATTTCTGCAGCATCGCCAGTGCGGTACCCGCGTTGTTCCTGTACCTGACTTCC
>JANTFK010000142.1 GCA_024763595.1 Bacteroidales bacterium
AACAATTGGTCAGGTTTGAACTCAAGAAATTCCTTTTCGGAAGCCAGCAAAAACTGATCCTCTACCAGCATTTCAGGAACAAAATAGCCAAATATCCGCCCATCAGTCTCTCTGCACTGCCTAAACAGAAGCAGGAAAAACTTCTTCATTCGCTCAACAGTTATGTAAAAAAAACGTAGTACCGGTTTCGGATCATCATGCTCTTCCAAATCAGCTTTAAATGGTTGCGCATAACCTATCAACAAGCCAGTGGTGGTTTTGTTTCTAAGCTTACTGAGATAAAGAGAATTATTGTGAAGTCGATAAACAGGGCCGACAACACATCAACCCTGAAAAAGAGATGCCTCACGATGACCGTACAGAACTGAAGTACCAGATTGCCCTTACCTTGGCTCCTGCCATTGGCCCGATTACCGCCCGGAATCTGATCCGGGAGGTGGGATCGGCAAGCGAAGTGTTCAGGCAAAAAAGAGAGGAACTTCAAAAGATCAAAGGAATCGGCCCGCAGTTATCCCTGTCTCTGAACCTGTCCACACTGCTGAGAGATGCGGAGCAGGAACTGCAGTTCCTTGAAAATCACAGGCTTGGGATCCTCTCATTTGAAGACCAGGGGTATCCCCGGCGGCTGAACCTTTGTCCGGATGGTCCCGTGGTTCTCTATACCAGGGGAGAAGCCGGACTGAACGCCAGATACAGTCTGAGTGTGGTAGGTACACGCCGGGCCACAGCCTATGGACGAGAGATGTGCCGGAGGATCATTCAGGAACTGGCAGAAATGGTGGAGGACCTTTCCATTATCAGCGGACTGGCTTATGGTATCGATATCATGGCACACAAAACCGCTCTGGAGATGGGTATCCCGACAGTTGCGGTACTGGCACATGGCATGACCACCCTCTATCCTTATGCCCACCGGGAAGTTGCCCGCAAAATTAGTAATACCGGTGCACTTGTCACCGATTTTCCTGCTCACATGGGTCCCGAACGCAACAACTTCCTCCGAAGGAACCGGATCATTGCAGGTATGGGTGATGCTACCCTGGTGGTGGAATCTGCAGAGCGGGGGGGGTCACTGATCACCGCCTCTATGGCTGCATCCTACGAACGGGATGTCCTGGCAGTTCCAGGCCGTACCAACGATAACCGCTCCAAAGGGTGCAATGTAATGATCAGAGACAGCATGGCGGCCCTTGTTCAATCGGGCGAAGATGTGATCCGTCACCTGAACTGGCATGAGGGTCTGGCCCCACCTGCCCGCCATCACTACAAGCAGATAACCGCCACCGCCGAGGAGAAACACCTGCTGGGTCTGATAAACCTCAATAACGGGATGGATCCGGATGACCTCAGCCACCGGACCGGTATCCCCATTCACCGGGTGCTTGCACTGTTGCTGGAGATGGAACTGAAACACTGGGTCTTCGTGGAACCCGGAAACCGCTATTACGGTATGACTTCCCTTCTCTGACCAGTTCTTTTCTGGAATCCCGGTGTTCTACAGGATCATTTTTTCCCGTATATGTTTAAAGACATATCTTCAATATGATAAAAGATAGTTCAGCCTGTTTGAATTAATTATAGTTTTACATTTATAAAAACCATCAAACAAACAAAATGGATCCAAAAGTTGAACAATTTATGGCCAGGATTAAGGCCAAAAATCCGGCAGAACCGGAGTTTCATCAGGCAGTTCAGGAAGTGGCTGAGTCCCTGATCCCATTCATTGAGGAGCATCCAAGATACAAACATGCAAAGATCCTGGAAAGGATGACAGAACCGGAACGGGTGATCATGTTTCGTGTGCCATGGATCAATGATAAAGGAGAAGTGGAGATCAACAAAGGTTTCCGAATTGAGATGAATTCCGCCATAGGCCCCTATAAAGGAGGTCTCCGTTTCCATCCTACCGTAAACCTGGGCATTTTAAAGTTTCTTGCCTTTGAACAGGTATTGAAAAACAGCCTGACCACCCTTCCCATGGGGGGTGGCAAAGGAGGTTCCGATTTTGATCCCAAGGGAAAATCCGATAACGAGGTGATGCGCTTTTGCCAGAGCTTCATGACTGAGTTATCCAGGCACATCGGCCCCGACACAGATGTTCCGGCCGGTGACATAGGAGTGGGAGGCCGCGAAATTGGTTTTCTGTTCGGGCAGTACAAACGGATCAGGAACGAATTTACCGGAGTTCTCACCGGAAAAGGCCTGCAATGGGGAGGAAGCCTGATCAGACCGGAAGCCACCGGATACGGGGCCGTCTACTTTGCCGACGAAATGTTGAAAGCGAACGGGGATTCGCTGAAAGGTAAAGTGGCTGCAGTTTCCGGCTCCGGAAATGTGGCGCAATATACCGTGCAAAAACTCACCGAACTGGGTGGAAAGGCAGTTACCCTTTCCGACTCGAGCGGATCTGTCTACGATCCGGATGGAATCGATGCAAAAAAGCTGGCATGGGTAATGGAACTGAAAAATATCCGAAGGGGAAGGATAAAAGCGTATGCGGACCATTTCGGTTGTGAATATTTTGAAGGAAAAAGACCATGGCATGTGAAATGTGATGTAGCGATCCCGGCAGCTACTGAAAACGAAATTGAAAAGGGTGATGCCGAAACACTGGTGAAGAACGGCTGTAAGGTGGTCAGTGAAGGTGCAAATATGCCTTCCACTCCCGAAGCCATTGAGGTCTATCTCAATGCCAGAATCCTGTACGGTCCCGGGAAAGCAGCCAATGCAGGCGGTGTGGCAGTATCTGGGCTGGAAATGACACAGAACAGCATGCGTCTTCCCTGGTCAAGGGAGGAAGTGGACGCCCGGCTGCAGACCATCATGAAAAACATCCATCAGACCTGTGTGGATCACGGAACGGAAACGGACGGTTTTGTGAACTACATGAAAGGTGCCAATATCGGCGGATTCGTGAAAGTGGCAGATGCCATGCTGGCACAGGGAGTTGTCTAACACACTTCATTCGCCGGAAACAGAAAATATTTACACTGAACAGGGTATTTATACGGGGGCTTACAGGTGTTGCCGGCAACTCACTGCGGGCCCCTTTCTTTAATACATACTGTTGTGTATGATATTGATCCAGGCCTACATGCAAAGATGTATACAGATTCACATACCCATCTCTACCTGGATGCCTTTGCAGGCGATCGCGACCAGATGATCCACAGGGCGCTGCGCAACGGTGTATCCCGCATGTTACTTCCCAATATTGACAGTACCACCACCAGGGCTATGTTCAGCCTTGCAGCCAGGTATCCGACACATTGTTATCCCATGATGGGTCTCCACCCCACTTCAGTGAAAGAAAATTACAGGGATGAGCTGCATACCATTGAAAAGCAGCTGGACAGAGATCATATCGTGGCCATCGGGGAGACCGGGATCGATCTTTACTGGGATCAAACATACCTGAATGAGCAACAGGAGGTTTTTAAAACACAGATCCAATGGGCCTTGGAACTGGATCTGCCACTGGTGGTCCATGCACGGGAATCATTTCCAGAGATATTCCGGGCACTGGACAAATGGGGAGAGAAAGCGTTAAGGGGTGTGTTTCATAGTTTTACAGGAAGTTCTGATGAATTGGGGAAAGCACTCTCATACAATTTTATGATCGGTATCAATGGTATTGTGACTTTTAAAAACTCAAGGCTGAAAGAGGTTGTCGGAAAGATTCCGCCTGACAGGCTCCTGCTGGAGACAGACGCCCCTTTTCTTGCTCCTGTTCCCTACAGGGGAAAAAGAAACGAGAGCAGTTATCTTGTGGAAATTGCCGGCCAGGTAGCAAAAATTTTTAATTTGTCACAGGAAGAGCTGGGTACGATCACCTCCCGGAATGCCGGACAGTTATTTTCGTTACAACCTCAACATGAAACCTGAAAACACCTCCATACTGATCATCTATACAGGTGGCACCATCGGGATGCTGGAAGATCCGGTAAAGGGAACGCTAAAACCTTTGGATTTTCAAAAAATCATGAAACACATCCCGGAGATTAAAGGCCTGGGATGCCGGATCGAGTCGATTAGTTTCGATCCTCCCATAGACTCTTCGGACATGGACCCGTCTATCTGGGCCAGGCTGGTTGAAATTATTCAGGAGCATTATAACGATTTTGATGGTTTTGTTATCCTGCACGGGACCGATACCATGGCCTATTCAGCTTCTGCATTGAGTTTCATGCTTGATAACCTGTCAAAACCGGTCATTTTCACCGGTGCACAGCTGCCCATCGGTGCCTTGCGGACAGACGGAAAAGAGAACCTGATCACTTCCATTTTTATTGCAGCCGCAAGAGAGAACGGTGTGGCCCTGGTTCCGGAGGTTTGCATCTATTTTGACAGCCAACTTTCACGCGGGAACAGGACCACCAAGATCAATGCTGCCCATTTTAATGCCTTCCAGTCTGCCAACTACCCGTATCTGGCCAGGGCCGGGGTACACCTTGTATATAACAGGGAATTTATCAGGTCCCCCCGTCAGCCAGGTGACCTGGTGGTTCACAAAAAGCTGGACAACCATATTGCCATATTAAAACTTTTTCCCGGCATCAACCCGGAATATATGGATGCAGTACTCGGGTACCGGAACCTGAGAGCTGTAATCCTGGAAACATATGGAGCCGGGAATGCTCCTTCGGGACTCTTTTTTCTGAAAAGAATTAAGCAAGCTGTGGACAAAGGGATTATTGTACTGGATATTACGCAATGCAACAGGGGTAGCGTTGAGATGGGCAGGTACGAAACAAGCAGGCATCTTTTAAACGCCGGGGTGATAAGTGGTTATGATATGACAACTGAAGCTGCCACAACCAAACTGATGGTGTTACTGGCTCAGAATCTGGAGGTTAAAGAGATTAAAATGCTTTTAAATAAATCGCTTAAGGGAGAAATCACCCTGCCATGAGTGCTAGTATTAATATTTTTTTGTATTTTTCGCCGCAAATTTCTCCTGATTGTTTTGCATAAACATAAGCAGGAGTAGTTCTTACAAAAATCTGAAGATTAGCGGGTTTGAGGGACGATTGGAGAAGAGACAGATGTAACGGAGAGGTGCAGGAGTGGCTGAACTGGCACGCCTGGAAAGCGTGTGTACCCCTAAAGGGTACCGAGGGTTCGAATCCCTCTCTCTCCGCAAAGAAAAAAATTGTTATCTTAGGGTTAGATCTTTTTAGCGTTTGATCTTTGCATGAAGGAAATAGTAACACTTAATACATAAAAGTAAAACAAACAACACCATGAAAAAATTATTTGCATTGATAGCCGTATTCGGGATGCTCTTTATGGGAGCGTCGATCTTTGCGCAGGCTGAAACCTCTCAGACTCCTGCTAACGAAGATACTACACAGGTTGCTGAAGAGGTTGCAGTAGCAGAAACCCCTGCTTATACTGAGCCGGCAGCAACCGAAGAAGAGAGTGGCCTGGCCGTATTGCACAACACTTTGAAAACTAAATTCATTGAAGGGGGTGCCGGTTTTATGGGAGCTGTATTGCTAACGCTTATTTTCGGTCTTGCCCTGGCTTTTGAAAGGGTTATTTACCTGAACCTGGCTTCCACCAATACCGATAAGCTCCTGAGTGCGGTTGAGAATGCATTGAATGATGGGGGAGTCGAAGCGGCTAAAGAGGTTTGCAGAAACACCCGCGGGCCTGTAGCCAGTATCTTTTACCAGGGTCTTGACCGCGTGGAGGAAGGCATTGACGTAGTTGAGAAGTCGGTAGTTTCCTACGGAAGTGTGCAGATGGGACTGCTGGAGAAAAATCTCTCCTGGATCTCACTGTTCATTGCCATTGCTCCCATGCTCGGGTTTATGGGGACTGTAATTGGTATGATCACCGCTTTTGACACCATCCAGCAACAGGGTGATATTTCACCAGCTATTGTGGCCGGTGGTATCAAGATCGCCCTGATTACCACGGTTACCGGTCTGATGGTGGCCATCATCCTTCAGATTTTCTACAATTACCTCGTATCTCAGATTGACAGCATTGTCAATAAAATGGAAGATGCTTCCATTTCACTTATAGATATGCTGGTAAAACACAATCTTAAAAAATAAGAAGCCATGGCTTTTTCAAAAATAACAAGAATCATTTTGTTTGTGATCGCGGGCATTTCCCTGCTGGTGGTTCTGTTTTTCTTTGCCAGCCCGAAGACCGTTAATACTGACGAACTAGAGGCGCGTGTACAGGAAGCTCAGCATCCCGCAGATCTGAACCCGGTCGCACCTTTGCCTGCTGTTGATTCAACGGGCCGGGATTCTACAGCTGTTGCCGAAAATGTAACAGAACAGGAAAATACCTATGCTGCTGCCGAAGTGCAGGAGACTCCGGTTGCAGCGGTCAAAGATATCCTGTCAGGCTGGGAATACCTTGTCTATTACCGGGTTGATATTGCGCTGATATGGGCTTATATCCTGGTGATAATCACATTGATAGCATCTGTCGTTTTCCCGTTGATTGCAGTGATTTCAAATCCGAAGGCATTGATCAGGCTGCTGGCAATTCTCGGAGGCGCTGCGGTGCTGGTGGTTATCTCCTACATGTTGTCATCTGATGCCAGCATTGACATCATTGGTTACACCGGTACAGATAACAGCGACCCCGCGGTCCTGAAAATGATAGATACAGTACTCTTTGTAACCTATATGTTGTTTGGATTGGCGCTTGCGTCTATCCTGTATGCCATTGCTTCAAGGGCATTCAAGTAAGAAACACCAGAAAAAATATAACCAATGGCAAGAGAAACACCGGAAGTAAATGGAGGATCACTGGCAGACATTGCTTTTCTCCTGTTGATATTCTTCCTGGTAACAACAACCATGGACATTGATACGGGGATCACCCGGCTGCTTCCTCCCGAACCTGAAGAGAATCAGGATACAGAGGTAAAGGTGAATAAGCGTAATGTACTGGTGGTTCTTCTCAACCGAAGTGATCGCCTGATGGTTGGAGGGCAGGAGATGGACCGGCTGGAACTGAAAGCCAAGACCATCGAATTCTTTACCAACCCAACCAATGATGAAAATCTGCCGGAAAAAGAAGAGACTGAAGTTCAGTTTCCTCCGGGCATCTCTTCCATGTTGCCACCTGATGGCATCTGGAAGGGATCGGTTTCCAAAGGGGTAATATCACTTCAGAATGACCGGTCCACCACATACGGGAAATACCTGCAGGTACAGAATGAACTCGTAGCTGCGGTGAATCAGCTCAGAAATGAATTCTGTAATCAATATTTTGGCAGGGATTATGATGATCTGAATACAGCCAATCCCATTGATGAGGAGATCTATAACGGAGTACGGAAGATCTACAAAATGAATATTTCTGAATCGGAACCGAAAAACATAGGAGGACGTAACTAATGTCGAAATTCCGTAGAAAAAAAGGGAAAGGTTCCCAGGCGATCAATACAGCTTCACTTCCTGATATTGTCTTTATGCTTTTATTCTTTTTCATGGTGGCTACGACAATGAGGGAAACGGAAGTGCAGGTGAAGGTCAAGGTTCCAGAAGCGACAGAAGTCAAGAAACTTGAAAAAAAGTCCCTTGTAAGCTATATTTACATTGGACGGCCTGTTGCGCATATTGCCAATATGTATGGGACCGAGCCGCTGATTCAGCTGAACGACAAGCTGATCAACGAGGAGGGAATTCCATTCGAATCAATCCAGGACTTTGTACTGTTTGAAAGGGAGAAACTCCCGGAATCGGATAAA
>JANTFK010000143.1 GCA_024763595.1 Bacteroidales bacterium
GATCATGGCCGGGAGTGTAAGCCTGCCATCGAGATGTTTCAGGATCATGTTTACATCGGGATACATCAGGTAGATGGCGATTGGTTTCCCTTTGTTGTAAGCAAACCATATAAACTCTTCTTCCAGGATGGCTTTGGCTTTTTGCAGCGTTTTTTTGATATAGGGGACTTCAAGCGGTTCAAAATTCTCCTTGAAGGTGGCCCACGCTTTGTTAAAAACAGTTACAAAATCAGTAATATAACGATCTGCATGTTTCCATTCGAAGTGCCTGAATTCATATTCCGGGTTCCGGGCAATCCTTTCGGCAATACGGCTGAACCTGGGGGGCAATGGTTGGCTTACATCAAGGTGAAAGCCCTCCTGCCTGTAATAGGTCCTGAAGCCGTATGATTCAAACAGCCCCTGGTAATAGGGCGGATTGTAAGCAATTTCATAGGAGGGATGGGTGAATCCTTCCACCAGCAATCCCCAGTATTTATCTGTTTCACCGAAATTAACCGGGCCATCCATGGCCGCCATACCCCGGAGCTTCAGCCAATCCCTGGCAGCATCAAAAAGCAGGCTGGCCGCTTGCTGGTCGTTGATGCACTCAAAAAATCCCATGCCGCCGGTAGGCTGATCAAACTTGTGGCTGGTATTGTGATCGATGAATGCGGCTACCCTGCCTGACGGTTTTTCAAAGTCATCAAACAGGACCCAGCGGATCGCTTCTCCATGTTTGAAGTAGACATTTTTTTCCGGATCAAAGATCGCTTCGATCTCCCTGTCCAGCGGACAGACCCAGGTATTATCATTGCGATAGATGATCCGGGGAACCTTTAGAAAAGCCTGTTGCAAACGCCGGCCGGTTACTTCAATGATCTTCATGGTTCAGCGGCATTGGGTCACCTGTTTGTTTTGTATATCTCATCCAGCAGATGGGGATATCTGGCAACCACCACATTCCGCTTCAGTTTAAGGCTGGCGGAAAGTTCACCGGTGGCCGGGGACCATTCATCTGTGACGATCCGGATGCGGTTGATCCTTTCCCAAACTGTCAGGTTTTTATTGATCCGTGCAATCTCATCATTGAAAACCGAAAGCACACGGGGTTCACAGATCAGATCATGATGATCCTTACCCAGCGGAATTTGCTGGCTGTTGCACCACGCTTTAAGGTATTTGAAATCGGGGACCAGCAGTGCGCTGGTAAACTTCTGGTGTTCACCTACCACCATCACCTGGTCGATAAAGAGGGATTCTTTGATCCTGTTCTCGATGGGCTGGGGAGCGACGTATTTACCATTGGAAAGTTTGAAGATCTCTTTTTTCCGGTCGGTTACCATCAGGAATTTTCCATCCACCAGATGTCCCACGTCGCCGGTATGGAACCAGCCCTCCTTATCAATCACACTTCGGGTCTGTTCCTCATCCTTATAATAGCCCATCATCACGCACTCCCCTTTACAGAGTATCTCACCATCATCAGCGATCTTCAGTTCAACCCCGTCTATCACAGACCCGACGGATCCCAGCCTGCATGCGTCTTTTTCCATCCGGTTGATGGTAATGATGGGAGAGGTTTCTGTAAGACCGTACATATTGATGATCTTTAATCCGCTGGCCCAAAAAATACGCTCCAGCCTGGGCTGAAGACTGGCTCCGCCGCAACCCACCAGCCTGGCCTCTCCTCCCAGTGCTTCCCGCCACCTGCTGAAGATCATCCTGTCTGCAATGGCCAGTTTACGGTAATAGAACCAGCTCTTTTCACCATGGGGTTTGTATTTCAGACCCAGCTTAACGGCCCGGAAGAAGATCTTCTTTTTCATTCCTGTAAGGCTCCTTCCCCTGGCAAGTACGTTGTCGTAGATCTTCTCCAGTATCCGGGGAACGGCATCAAAACTGGTGGCTTTGATCTCCTTCAGGTTGGTGGCGATGGTTCCCATGTTTTCGGCATAGTAGATGCAGGCACCGGAATACTGGGTCTGGTAATTACCCATCCTCCCTCCCACATGACAAACGGGGATGATACTGAGGTAACGGTCCTCAGGTGTAAGCTGGAAAACGCCTGCAGCGGCAAGGAAATTGCTGACCAGGTTTTTATGGGAGAGCATCACCCCTTTGGGACGACCCGTGGTCCCCGAGGTATAGATGATGGAGACCGGCTCTTCGGGGGTGATCCCGTTCTTGATGGATTCCAGCCTCTTCCTGGTGGTGTCACCCGCTTTTTTCCCGGCTTCCAGTATCTCCTCCCAGTGGGATACCCCCTGGATCTGTTCAAATGTGTAAAAGTGCCTGACTTGTTTTATTTTTCTGGATACCGGATAGATCAGATCATAAAGTTTCTGGTCGGAGACAATCACCATGCTGGCATCGGAATGTTCCATGATATAGCCATATTCTTCCGCATTCAGGGAGGTGTAAACCGGAACATGAACCACCCCGGCCATGGACATTCCCATGTCCGCAAAATTCCACTGTGGCCTGTTATTGGTCACGGTCATGATCTTCTCCCCTTTGCTGTAACCCATTTCCAGTAATCCTGATGCAAAAAGATGTCCTATGGTACTGTATTGTTCCGAAGTATAGAATTTCCACCCGCCATCTCTCTTTTCAGCGAAAGCATGATGATTGGGAAACCTGGTCGTACACCGATCCAGCAGGTCAAAATTACGTGTTGGGTCCATATGCCGGGGTTTGTCAGTTTCCTGCAAGATAATGAATCTGGATTAATGCGAATTATCAACAGACATTTTACCTAGCAGGAGATCGGGAATTTTTCCTGTTACGGAAGGAGGAAGGAACCAGGTTGAATCCTTTTACCCCAAATTTTCTGGCCAGTAATTCCAGCCCCAGTAAAGATATTACTCCGCCGGGAAGGATCACCAGGGTGGTGAAGATGGAGAGGCGTCCCATATCTTTTAATTGTTCGATGGCTGCTTTTACCTCTTCCTCGGAAGGTGGGGTGGTGCGGCCACTCAGATCCAGTTTGGACCCCAGCAACTGAAAGAAGGAGCGGGTCATCTGTTCGGTTTCACCGGCTTCTTTACCCATGGCTTTCACTCCTTCCCGGATGAGCCGGTTTGTCCTGGCCGCATATTTTTTAGCAGACCATAGGCTCTGATAGTCCCTGTACGGCCACTTCCGGACGGTCTCTTTCAACTCCATAAGCTTGCTGTACACGATCGATTTACCTGCCATGATTTGAACTGTTTCCGCCCCGTAAAGATAGGGCTTTTCTACCTTTCAATTTTCCCCTATCTTTGTGGGTTCAAAAAGTATAAGTTCATGAGTGGAAAGAAGACATTGCTGATGATCCTCGATGGATGGGGAATCGGGAAAGGAGATTATGCAGATGTAATCAGTCAGGTTCCCACACCGAATCTGGACCGGTTAACTGCAAAATACCCCTCTTCGCAGCTGCTTGCTTCAGGTGAGCATGTGGGGTTACCCGACGGACAGATGGGTAACTCCGAGGTGGGGCATCTTAATATCGGGGCCGGACGGATCGTCTACCAGGACCTGGTAAAGATCAATATGGCTGTGAAAGATGGTTCCATACGGGAGAACAGGGTACTGGTCGAGGCCCTGACATACGCCAGGGATCAACAAAAACAGGTTCATTTCCTGGGCCTTTTGTCCGATGGCGGGGTTCATTCCCTGGACAGGCATCTATATGAGCTATGTGATATGACCGGAGAATACGGAATCAGGGAAGTCTTCATTCACGCTTTCGGGGATGGCCGCGATACAGATCCACAGAGCGGAAAGGGTTTTATGGAGAAGTTGAACAGCCACCTGGAACATTCTAACGGGAAGGTGGCCTCGTTTATTGGCCGTTATTATGCCATGGACAGGGACAAGCGCTGGGAAAGGATCAAAGAGGCGTATGACCTGCTGGTACACGGGAAGGGAAGGGCCTCTACAGACGTGGTAAAGGCCCTGCAGGAATCCTATAGTGAAGGGATTACAGATGAATTTGTGAAACCCGTTGTAATGGTTGATGAGTCGGGAAAACCGGTTGGAACCATCCGGGAAGGGGATGTGGTGATATTTTTTAATTTCAGGAACGACCGTGCCAGGGAACTGACCATCGTACTGACCCAGCAAGATATGCCTGAGTATGGGATGCATACGCTGCCGTTACACTACTGTACCATGACCCCGTATGATGCTACTTTTAAGGGATTGCATGTTATCTATGATAAGGAGAATGTTAACAATACGCTGGGAGAGGTGGTGGCCCGGGAGGGCTTCAGTCAGTTGCGTATAGCTGAGACAGAGAAGTATGCACATGTAACCTTCTTTTTCTCCGGGGGACGGGAAGAAACTTTTGCCAATGAAGAGCGGATCCTGATAAACTCACCCCGGGTTGCAACTTACGATCTTAAGCCGGAGATGAGTGCTTTTGAGGTAAAAGATGCTGTGATAGGAGCGATACGGGAAAAACACCCCGACTTCATTTGCCTCAATTTTGCCAATGGGGATATGGTTGGTCATACAGGTGTGTATGCGGCCATTCAAAAAGCAGTGGCAACAGTGGATGAATGTGCAGGCGCAGTGGTAGAAGCAGCCAGGCAAAACGGGTATGATGTAATGATCATTGCCGATCATGGAAATGCGGACCATGCCGTGAACGGGGATGGTTCGCCCAATACGGCTCACTCTTTAAACCCTGTTCCCTGTATCGTGGTTACGGACGATTACAAGCAGATCGGAGAGGGGATCCTGGCCGATGTGGCGCCCACGATCCTGCATATCATGGATATTGAACAACCTGCAGAGATGACGGGAAAGATACTGGTATCCTGATTACCGGTACAACATGATCTCGTTCCTGAGGTTTTGAATAAGCCGGCAGATCTCATCCAGCGTTTCAGGATGATAGTTGATACGGGAAAGGGTGGCCCGGAATTCCTGTTCCTGGCTGTTCATTTTAAATCCGTTTTTAGCATACCTGATATCTACCTGTTCATAAGCTTTTTTCAGGTTGTTGAGCGGATGCATATACCGCCTGACGGAGAGTGATTCCTGGTGATTGGCCAACAAACCGTACAGGCTGTTCAGGGAATATTTTTGTTGTAAGATCCTGTCCCCCATTTCTGTCACGGACCTGTCCGTATAAATCCCGACTCCAATGTAGAGGGCCTCCACCCAACCTCCGAGGAGAGAGAAAATGGCCAGTATTTCCTGGTCATGGCTCCTGAAATGGCTGTCTATTTCAGTATAAATCCGGTCAATCAGGTTGGTGAGCGAATCTGGCATATCCAGGTAATGTTCAAGTTCGGAATGGTATTTATCAAAGATCTCTTCCGGGAGGTGCAACCTGTCGCATAACAATGTTGCCTGATGATATATTTCAGATGCTTCCAGTTCCCGTCCAAAAAGATTACAATAATTGAGGTCAACACCAAGTGCCCCCAGTAACAGTGCCAGCTGGTCCTGTTCTTCATAGAGGGGGATTCTTTCAGGCGGAATTAACAGTCCCGGGTCAAAACCGGTTCCGGTTTCCTCAAAAAGTTGTACAATATCGGTGGGCAGATAGAGTGAATAGATTACCCTGGAGGCTATGTCTGTACTGTGCTGACTTTTTTGGGAAAATGATGATGGGTCATTTTGCGACCCCGTCTGGTTACATCCATGCAACCACAACAGCACTACCATGATCCAAAGGTTGTTATTAAGCATTCCCGGTATATTTTTCAGATCATGGAGCGGCTGATTAATGCAGCGATAATGATGTCCAGGATCTCATTTTCAGTGAGGGTCATACAGTTCAGTTTTATATCAAACCATGTATAATCGCTTCCTTTACCCTGAAAAAAGTCCCTGAACTGAGATCTTTTTTTGTCAATGCTCTGGGCATAATTCCTGGCATGGTCAATGGTCAGGCCTTGCTTTTCAGCTACCCTGAGTGCCCTCCATTCCAGCGGAGCCTCCAGGAAAATGTGTAACGATTTCGGAATATCCCTGGTGATGGCTACGCCCCCTCTTCCAACGATAACGGCATTTCCCTCATTGGCAAATTTACGGATAACCTTGGCTATGGTGGTCCTGATCTTCAAATCGGATTTGTAATAATTCTTCGACTGTGCCAGCAGGAGGTCCTCAAGAACTCCCCGCTTTTTATAATCGAAAATATGCTGGATCTGGCTGGATTCTACCTGAAGTTCCCGGGCCGACTCCATCATGATCTCTTTACTGATCCATCGCCAGGGATGCTCTTTGGATTGTTTTCGTTTTTTTTCACTGTTGAGCCGTTTGGTAAGTGCGGCTGCTATCTTTTTCGCGGGACTTCCCACTTCTCTGGAGATGGTGACTACCGGACCCGGGTAAAGATTTTTTGCCGGATCTTCTTTGTACCATTCGTCCAGGTATTTTGAAAGGTCTATTTGCATCTTTTTTGAAGAGAAGTTGGGTTCATGCTCAATTTAATATATTTGCATTCCAATGTCAAGTAAAGTGTGATCATATGTTCTATAACAAGCATTGTGGTAAAAGCGAACTTCCAACCGCTATTTCATAAAACCTGTATATTGTTTTCAAATAAACTTTTGTACGTTTGTATTACGCTGATTTATGTCCGTGCATGAGCACCGCTGAGCTCCCAGGCTCTGATGGCTACGGCGGGCTTCAATAAGTGAAAAACCTATTTGTACAATTTATACTAATTTTTAAAACCCTATATTATGAACAAGATTTCAGTGATTGGTGCCGGAAATGTGGGTGCCACATGTGCCAATGTAATTGCCCAAAAGGATCTTGCCAATGAGGTGGTTCTTCTTGATATAAAAGAAGGATTGGCCGAGGGTAAGGCGCTGGACATCTGGCAGAGTTCTTCCATTAACCATTTTGATACAAGGGTGGTCGGGAGTACGAACGATTACGAGAAAACAAAGGGCTCGGGAATCATTGTCATCACATCGGGGATACCCCGTAAACCCGGCATGTCACGGGATGACCTGATCAAAACCAATGCAAACATTGTAAAAGAGGTCACAGAAAAAGCGATTAAATTCTCTCCGGATGCCATTATCATCGTAGTGTCCAATCCTCTTGACGTAATGACTTATGCCGCTTATCAGGCTGCCAACATAGATGCGAATAAGGTTTTTGGAATGGCAGGGATCCTGGATACAGGCAGGTTCAAGGCTTTTCTTGCCAGTGAGTTGGATGTATCGCCCTCCGATATCAATGCCATGTTGATGGGCGGACACGGGGATACCATGGTCCCGCTGCCAAGATATACCACAGTGAGCGGTATTCCGGTAACCGAATTGCTGGCAGAAGATGTAATTGAGCGGATTGTGGAGAGAACCCGCAAGGGGGGTGGAGAACTTGTTGGTCTTATGGGTACCTCTGCCTGGTATGCTCCCGGTGCAGCAGTGGCAGAGATGGTGGAGGCCATCGTAGATAACCAGAGAAGGATCCTTCCGGTTTGTGCATTCCTGGATGGTGAATATGAACAGGAGAACCTCTATCTGGGCGTACCGGTAAAACTGGGGACAAACGGAGTGGAGGAGATCATTGAGATCAAACTGAATAACGAGGAGAATGAATTGTTGCAAACCTCTGCAGAGAGTGTGAAGAAAGTAATGAAAGTGCTGGATGACATGAAACTCTTCGGGGAATAGAAAGCAATAATCAGGCTGTCAAAGCATTATAAACCTTAAAAAATGCGTAATTGGTCAAC
>JANTFK010000144.1 GCA_024763595.1 Bacteroidales bacterium
GAGAATATAATTCTATTATGTTGACCATTGAGCTGATATTTGGTATCTACTGATCAACCATCCGGAGGAATATGCATTATCCGAACTTTCCGCAGTGCTTTTCGCAGCGATTTGGAAGAGCCCCCGGTAACCCGGTCCACTTCTTTCCAGAAGCTGGAGCTGTGATCACGGTACCTGGTATGCACCAGTTCATGCAGGATCACATAATCTGACAGGTGATCCGGAAGCATCATCAGCCAGCTGTTCAGGTTCAGGCTATTTTTCGCAGTACAACTCCCCCACCGGCTCTTCATCTTTCTTATTTTCAAGCCGGTATAGTGATAGCTATGCCTCTCTGCCAGTTCCGCTACCCTGCCTGGCAGATATGCTTTTGCCTGGTCCAGCAAAATCTTCCACAAAGCATCCTCAGCAGATTCATCCTTCCTTTTCTGAACGAGATGTACCTGTTGGCCCCTGATGCTAACTACCTGGCCATATTCAGGCAACCTGCCTGCTGCGTTCCCGTTATCGATATCCGCGAGCCTGGCCATGACCCATTGCTTTTTTAACATCAGGAAAGCTTCAGCCTGCCTCAGGCTCACATAAGGGGGCCTCGTTATCTTTACTTCTCCCCGAAGATTGATACGGATGGACAGGTTCCTGGAGCGTTTGTTCCGGACATGCTTCACAGCACCTATACCATGATATTCAACAATATTTTCCTTATACCTCATCCAGAATCAAATGGTTATCCATAACTTTACTGCTATTATTAAAATCCAAGAGATGATTCGAAAATTAATCATATGTTCCATCCTGCTACTGGGTGCTGTTATTACCGGGACAGCACAGGAACCATGGTCACTGGACAAATGTATTCAGTATGCCATGGAAAACAACATTCAGATCAAACAGATGGTTCTGAACACCGAATATAATGAAAACCTGCTGAAGCAATCAAAGCTGGCTCAGATCCCCAACCTGAATGCCAACACGAATTATTCCTATTCCTGGGGACGGGCACTCGACCAGACCACCTATCAGTTTACAGAAGATCAAAAGATTAATTCTTTGAGCCTGGGATTCAGTTCATCCATGAATCTGTTCAACGGGCTGCAGGTGAGGAACACCATCCTGCAGAATGAACTGAACCTGATGGCCAGCTATCAGGATGTGGAAAAAGTAAAAAACGATATTTCCCTTAATATTGCGGCAGCCTATCTCAGGATCATGTTCAACAAAGAGTTGCTGGCTGTTACCCGGAGTCAGCTGGAGGTCACAGGGCAACAGGTAGAGAGAACACAAAAAATGGTAGAAGCCGGGAAAGTGGCCAGGGGGAATGCCCTGGAACTTCAGGCACAATACGCTTCAGAAGAACTGAATCTGGTCAATGCAGAAAACCAGCTATACATCTCCCTGCTCAACCTTCAGCAGATACTTGATCTTCCTATCGACACAGCATTTGATGTGGTAATCCCCGTGGTGGAGGATCCTGCCGAAGATCCACTGGTTTACAGTGCCATGGAAGTTTACAGAATAGCTGAACAGGAGATGCCGGAGATCAGGCGTGCCGAGCTTGCCATGGAGAGTTCCGAAAAACAACTGCAGATAGCCAGAGGGGGACGATCACCCCGCTTCTATTTATCGGCCAATTACAACACGGGATACTCTGATATTCGTGAAAAAGTAGTGGAAACACTTCCCGATCAACAATTTCCAATCGGGGAGACTGCCAGTGGAGAACAGGTAAATTCCTATCCCCAGCGAATACCAATTTATGGAACCTATCCCTTCTATGAACAGATCCGTGACAACACCTCTGCAGGTGTTGGCCTGGGCCTCTCCATTCCCATATTCAACGGATGGCAGGTGAACACAAGTATTGCCAATGCCAGGATCGCACTGGAAAACGCAAGACTGGAGCTGGAAAGTGAAAAGCTCGCCCTTTATGCCACCATCCAGCAGGCCTACGCCGATGCCCTGGCAGCTCTGAAAAAGTTCAATGCAACGCAACAGGCACTGATCTCCATGGAGGAATCTTTTAAATACACCGAAAAGAAATTTGAAGTTGGCCTGGTCAATACGGTTGATTATAATATGTCCAAGAACACACTTATAGCAACACAGTCGGATCTGCTTCAGGCTAAATATGACTTTATTTTCAAAATTGAGATTCTCAACTTCTATAAAGGTGAACCCATCACCCTTTAATCCCCCAAATCCATGAAATCAAAAAAACTGTTAGTCATTATAACCAGTATCGCTGTAACGTTGATCATTGTACTGGCCATTGGGAAGAAAAAGGGCTGGTTCGGTAACGAGGGTTACCTGAAAGTGGCTGTGGAAAAAGGTGTGGAAAGGGATATTGTTGAGATGATCACTGCCAATGGAAAGATCCAGCCTGAAACAGAGGTAGCCATTTCTCCAGATGTATCCGGTGAGGTTGTGGACCTGGTAGTCAAAGAGGGGGATGAAGTGGTCAGGGGCCAGTACCTGTTAAAAATTAAACCTGAAGCCTACCAGATGGCCAGGAACAGGGCCGAGGCCTCCCTTAATAATGCCAGGGCCAGGTTAAAACAATCTGAAGCGCAACTGGAACTGGCCAGTCTTGACTACAAACGAAACAGTAAACTGTTCAAGGAAGAAGCCATCTCCGAGGCCGAATTTGAGCAGTCGCTTACACAGTACAATACGGCACTGGCGGAAAAAGAAGCAGCCGAGTATTCGGTTCAGAGCGCCCAGGCATCCCTGGATGAGGCACAAGAAAGCCTGACCAAGACATCCATCTATGCTCCCATGGAAGGAACCATATCCAGTCTCTCCGTAGAACTTGGGGAGCGAGTTGTGGGCACATCCATGATGTCAGGTACTGAAATGCTGCGTATTGCCGACCTGAGCCGTATGGAAGTTGAGGTGGAAGTAAATGAAAATGATATTGTCAGGGTTGCCCTGCATGATACGGCCCTGATTGAAGTGGATGCCTATCCGGACACCCGCTTTAAGGGAGTGGTATCAGAGATCCCTGTCTCGGCCAAAACAACCGGTATTACAACGGACCAGGTTACAAACTTCATGGTCAAGGTCCTGGTCTTGCCCGAGTCCTACACCGATAAGATCTCGCCAGCCAATCCCTATCCCCTCAGGCCGGGCATGTCTGCCACTGCTGACATCCAGACAAACCGTAAAAGCGGCATCTACTCCATTCCCATTCAGGCAGTTACTACAAGAATGGATACAACAGGAGCATCCATCCCATCCTCTTCGGGGAAAAAAATGACCGGTGAGATAAGTTCAGATGGAACCGTTTCCACCCAAACAGAGGCCATCCCGGGTGAACCCGGTAATGATGAACCGACGGTTGTGGTCTTTACTGTTTCAGAGGGAAAAGCATGGATGAAAAAGGTGGAAACCGGAATACAGGATAATAAATACATTGAAATTACCGGGGGCTTGGATCCGGAAGATGAAATCGTAGTGGCTCCTTATTCAGCTATATCACGACAATTGAAAAACGATTTACCAGTGGAAGTAGTTTCCCGGGAAGATCTTTTCAAAAGTGATAAAAAGAAGAAGGATTAGCAGACCATGAAAGGACCACTGATCCTGCATATCGAAACGGCTACTGATATTTGTTCTGTTGCTCTCTCAGAAGGGGATCGTCTGCTTTCACTGGTTGAAAGCGGGCCTGAACGTTCCCACGCAACCCTGCTGAACCGTTTTATCAGAAAGGCCATGGCAGATGCCGGAAGAGAGCTCTCAAGCATCAACGGGGTTGCCATCAGCAAGGGTCCCGGTTCATACACCGGACTGCGAATAGGTGTTTCCACTGCCAAAGGAATAACCTATGCGCTGGAAATACCCCTGCTGGCATCGGGTACGCTTGAGAACATGGCCCATGGTGCTTCTGCACATCCGGAGATCCAGGCTTTGATTGCAAAATACGGGGACAATTTACTGCTCTGTCCCATGCTGGATGCCAGGAGAATGGAGGTTTACGCTGCTTTCTTCTCTTTAAAAATGGACCCTGTGAAAGATGTGTCGGCAGATATTATTGCGCAGGATAGTTACAGTGAACTCCTGCAGAGTCACCACATTTGCTTTTTCGGGAACGGATCGGATAAATGTGCGCAAATACTTAACCACCCCCATGCTCATTTTGTGAAAGGTGTTCATCCTTCGGCAAAGGATATGATCGTACCGGTACTTAAAATGTACAAACAGAACCAGTTCGAGAATGTAGCTTACTTTGAACCGTTCTACCTGAAGGATTTTATTGCAACCATTCCTAAGAGAAAGGTGTTATAACCAGGTAAAGTATCATACAATATATTGATATATTTACATTATAAAATAATGAGATGGCAACTACAGCAGACTTCAGAAACGGATTATGTCTAGAGTATAACAATGATCTCTATACCATTGTCCAGTTTCAACATGTGAAACCTGGAAAGGGTCCCGCTTTTGTAAGGACCAAAATGAAGAGCCTGACCACCGGCAGGGTCATTGAAAATACATTCTCAGCAGGTGTGAAAGTCAATACAGTCAGGGTGGAAAGAAGGCCCTACCAGTATCTCTACACAGATGATCTGGGGGTTAATTTCATGCACCTGGAAACATTCGAGCAAATCACCATTCAGCCTGAAATGATTGAGAATGCAGACCTGATGAAGGAGGGCCAATCGGTTGAAATTGTTGTACATGCAGATACGGAAACCCCCCTGACGGTAGATCTCCCGCCTTTTGTTGAACTACAAGTTACTTATACCGAACCCGGGGAAAAGGGTAATACGGCCTCCACTTCTGCCCAGAAACCTGCTGAACTGGAAACAGGAGCTAAAATTATGGTCCCCCTCTTTATTGATACAGATGAACTGATCAAGGTAGATACCCGCGACCGCTCATACGCTGAACGAGTAAAAAAATAGTGTTAACCCCCCGAAACTCACATGGGTAGATTTTCTGAAAACCGTCTGAAACTTTCTACATTCAAACTGAATGCGTTGCTGGACATTACGCTGGCAATCAATGATAACGTATCAACAAGTGAACTGATAAGGCGTTATGAAAAGATGCTTACCGATGACCTGGATATCGGGAAAGTGATCGTGTTGAAGTATTCGGATAAATGGGAGTGCCTGCTCAATTCGGGTTTCGGGAACAATTTTTTCAAAAAGGTAGATATAGAAAGGAACCTGCTTCCATATGAAGAGATCTCCTTTATCACTTCTGAACCACAACACTTTCCTGAACTGGTGGATATTGTCATCCCCGTATCACACAAAGACAAGGCCATCGCCTTTGTACTCATCGGGGATATTGAAGAGGAAGGTGAGGGAGTGAGCCCTATCATTAAACACCTGCGGTTTATCCAGACCCTCTCCAATATCATTACTGTTGCCATTGAGAATAAGCGCCTTTTCCAGGAATCACTTCGCCAGGAGGCCCTGAAACGGGAGATGGAACTGGCCAGCAGGATGCAAACCATGCTCATTCCGGCCAGGGAGCGGCTCCCCTCCAATGCCTTTATCCGGATGAAAGCCTTTTACCATCCGCATTTTGAAGTGGGAGGCGACTATTATGATGTGATAGCGCTAAGCAAAGAAGAAGTGGGTTTTTGTATTGCCGATGTCTCAGGAAAAGGAATCTCTGCCGCCATTCTGATGTCAAATTTTCAGGCCAACCTGAGAGCACTTTTCACAGCCGACCAGAGCCTTACCGCCACCCTGAACCGTCTGAACGAGCGTGTAATGAACAGTGCCAAAGGTGAGAAGTTTATTACCCTTTTCATAGCTCGCTATCATTTCAAAACCCGTGAACTAAAATATGTAAATGCCGGCCACAATCCACCTTTGCTATATGAACTGGAATCAGGAAAGCTCATACAGCTTACCAGTGGCTGCGTTGGCATGGGGATGCTGGATGACCTGCCGTTTGTTAATGAAGCAACCATACAACTGGACCATCCTTCAAAACTGTTCTGTTATACAGACGGACTGGTGGAGGTAATTCAGGATTCGGGTGTTGAATTCGGTACCGAAAACCTGGAGAAGGAGCTTACCAATTCCATGTCGCTTGAAGAGAATATACAGACCATTATTAAAAACCAGAAAATCCTGGAAGGATCAGCAGCTATTTTTGACGATATCTCCATTATCGGAGCGGAATTTCCGGGGAAACAAGGATTTGGCTAAACCTCTGGCTCAGGCTCTTCCGGGGTCTCCCTGTGATAAATATCCATGGCTACAAGCATGGCCGTATAGCCCCAGAAAAGGGCTGAGATCTTATCGGTATCCAGGAAATTATTTAAAAACCCATGCAAATAATAAGTGAAAAGCCCTACCAGAATGGCCAGGGAAAATATACGTATGGTTCGCTTTCTGGCTGTAAAATATACCCTCAACCCGGTATAGATCGTTGTCCCGATGATCAACAATACACTCAACATTCCCAGGAGACCCGCCTCTGATAGCGGCCCAAGGTACTCACTGTGGGCATTGCCCCTTGTACCGAAATCTGTACTGATCAGCGTTTTCTCATAGGAACGCTGGTATCTCCCGTATTCAAACTGGTATGTACCCGGGCCAAAACCAAAGATGGGTTTATCCTTCCACATCCGGATAGCACAACTCCAGCGGTTGATCCGCTCCAGGTTGGACTGGTCCGTTTTAATATTGGATATGGATTGAACATGTTCTGAAAACTCGCCGGAAGACTCTACCCTGTTTTTTTCAAGCTGTACCATGAGCTGTGACCTGACAGAGAGGAACAGACCCACCAGGATCACTGCTCCCACAAGAACGAGCTCAAACCTGATTTTCAGCTTAATGACCGCCCACATACCCATTGCTCCCAGAATACTTATCCAGGCTGCACGCGTATAGGAAACGATGGTGGCAAAAACGTACAATCCGATAAGCAAAATCATCAGGAAACGTGTGTTGATATCCTCCCTCCTGATGAATATAAAGAGGGATACCAGCACCGGCAAAAGAAGGGCGAGTACAGCCCCGTACGAAGTATGATCATTATAAAAGGGCCTGGAAACACTATGTGCCATCACCTGGTTTTCCAACCCGTACTGTGCATGATTAACCAGTGTATAGATAACGATCCCGGTAAATGCGATAATAAATAGTTTGACATAAATATGCATGGTCTTTTCCCGCTGGAAAAGCTGTGAAGCCAGCAGGTAGAAGCCAACGATAAACCAGAGGCGGGAAGCCAGGTACTTGAATGAAACCAGTATATCTGTACTGGTCAGGCTGGTGATGAATAACCAGGCCAAATGAAAATAGATGGCCAGGGTAACCGGATGCCTCAACACCCGGATATCGATACGGTCGCCCATCAGGTATTTTAAAATATAAAGCAGGAGCAACCCTGCCAGTAACGGTTCTGTGGGCAGATACATATTGATGGGCAGATCTTTTACTAACGCGCTCAGGGGAAGTGAAATGGGCGCAAAAAAGACGATGACCAGCAGATACTTGTCGATAGAAACAATGGCCAGCATCACAAAAAGCAACAGAGCGGGTATAAGGGGTACATAGTAAATCTCAAATGCCAGCATGAGTGTATTCAATGCCACAAAAAAGATCAGGATCCCCCATAATAGGGCGTTCGGATATCTGGCCTCCATTTCTGCAATCATTGCTCTTCTTCTTGCGCCAGCCTGGCTTTAATATTATC
>JANTFK010000145.1 GCA_024763595.1 Bacteroidales bacterium
TATATCAAGCGGTTGGCGCCTTCATCGTTGATAAATTCCTGTTTTACAGGATCAAAATGGAGTGTACGGCCCAGGCGCACTGCAGCAACGCCCATATTTACAATGGTGCATGAGCGGTGTCCGTTCTCTTCATTCAACGCAAATTTCTGACGGGTTCGCACCGATTCATGAAACGATGTAATTTGCGGATCGGGATCGGGCAGACTGGCAACCAGTTTTTGAATATCCGGTATATCTGATTTGAAACCACGGTATATTTTTCCATGGGGACCTTCAATATAGGCAGCCTGCTTATCCCTGTTTTCACCATCAAGGATAATCTGGCAACCATCCTCATAGGTATAGGTGATCCTTCGCCATGATCCGACCGCATCGGGGTGCTGTTGCGGGGCATCCACCTCTACCCTGATGGGGCTTGTATTGTCTTTATTGAGCATATACTGGACAGGATCGAGATAGTGCTGTCCCATATCACCCAGGCCGCCGCCGTCATAATCCCAGAAGCCCCTGAATTTGGCATGCACCCTGAGTTTATTATAAGGTTTATAGGGAGCCGGTCCCAGCCACATGTTATAGTCAAGATTCTCAGGTACCGGCTCAGGGGTCAGATTCCTGGCGCCGCTCCAGTAGAATTTCCAGTTGTATCCGGTAACTCCGCTTACAGTAACTTTCAGGGGCCATCCCAGCACGCCGCTGTCAATGATCTTTTTTAAGGGTTTAACCGTGGTACCCAGTCCGTAAAACTCACCCCTGAACCGGAACCAGGTGTTTAACCTGAACATACGGCCATTGTTCCGGACCGCTTCCACAACTCTTTTTCCTTCGCCGATGGTCCTGGTCATCGGTTTTTCACACCAGATATCTTTCCCGGCTTCAGCCGCCATCATCGAAATGAGGCCATGCCAGTGTGGCGGGGTGGCCACATGAACCACGTCGATATCCTTCTGAAGAAGCAGTTCCCTGAAATCGGAATACCCCTTGACTCCGCTACCGGCCCGCTGCAGTGCCCGGTTCAGATGGAGCTGATCCACATCACAAACAGCCACCAGCCGCCCTTCACGTTTGAAATGATGGTTGTAACCAATGCCTCCCACACCAACAATGGCTTTTGTGATCTGGTCGCTTGGGGCGGTAAACCCGGTCCCCCCAAGCACATGGCGGGGGATAATCGTGAAAGCAGCTGTGCCCAATACGCCTTTTTTAAGAAATTTTCTACGTTGCATGATATTTTGTTTTGAAGTACTTTGTCATCGAAACAAATGTATATATTCGTGTTCAGTACCACAAACTATAAAAAAAAATGAGAATTGTTATTATCGGTTTATGTTTGTTTTTCCTGCAATTTTTCCTGCCAGGTTGCACCAACCAGCCGGTGTCCAGACCGCACCATGATTATCCCATTACACCTGTTCCTTTTACCAGTGTGAAAGTTGTGGATGATTTCTGGCAACCGCGGCTGGAAACAAACAGAACCGTCACCGTGCCTTATGCTTTTCAGAAGAGCGAAGAGACGGGGCGCATCAGCAATTTTGCCAAAGCCGGTGGGCTGGAAGAGGGAGATTTTGAAGGCATTTATTTCAATGACTCGGATGTTTTCAAGATCATAGAGGGAGCCAGTTATTCCCTGCAGGTTGATCCGGACCCCCAACTAAAGCACTACCTGGATGAGGTTATTGCCAAAATAGCAGATGCACAGGAACCGGATGGCTATCTTTATACCAACCGGACCATCAATCCGGCAAAAGCTGCCGATGGAGCCGGTGCACAACGGTGGACAAACCTGAAACGTTATCATGAGCTCTATAATGTCGGACACCTGTACGAAGCAGCAGTGGCACATTACCAGGCAACCGGAGAGCGCAGCCTGCTGGATGTGGCCATCCGAAATGCAGATCTTGTGGCCAGTATCTTCGGACCGGGAAAAAACATGGGTGTCCCCGGTCACGAAGAGATAGAGATCGGACTGGTCAAACTATACCGTGTTACAGGAGATGAAAAGTACCTGGACCTGGCCAGGTTTTTTATTGAACAACGGGGGAATGCCCGGGGACATGAGTTATATGGACCCGTATTTCAGGATCATAAACCATTGAGGGAGCAGGAGAAAGCCGTTGGCCATGCGGTAAGGGCCGGCTATTTTTATGCGGGCGCCACCGATGTGGCAGCCATGACAGGGACGGATGAGTATGACGAAGCGCTCCGGAAGATATGGGAAGATATCGTCTACCGGAAAATATACCTGACCGGGGGGATCGGGGCCGAACCCAGCTATGAGGGATTTGGGCCCGATTATGAACTGCCCAATGCCACGGCCTATACGGAGACATGTGCAGCCGTTGCGCTGATGTTGTGGAATCACAGGATGTTCCTGTTGAAGGGGGATGTGAAATACATGGATCTGTTTGAAAGGACACTTTATAATGGCTTCCTGGCAGGTGTTTCTTTTGAGGGGAATACTTTTTTTTACCCCAATCCCCTGGAAACGGATGGTGTGTCTGGGTTCAACCAGGGTGTTTGCGGGCGTTCCCCCTGGTTCGATTGTTCCTGTTGTCCGGTTAATGTGGTTCGGGTCATGCCTTCTCTACCGGGATATATCTATGCCACCCGGGATGAGGATGTTTTTGTGAACCTGTTTATCGGGAGCCGGGCCGCATTTGATGTGAACGGCCGAACCCTGGACCTTGAACAGAAGACGCGGTATCCCTGGGACGGCAGGGTGGAGATAACAATCGGGAACCGGAAAGCGGTTCCTGCCACATTCAATATCCGGATACCCGGGTGGGTTCGCAACCAGGTGATGCCCGGGGATCTTTACCACTACACGGACAGCAGGGATTTGATGGGTGGCGTGACCATCAACGGAGTGAAGCAACGGGTGACAGTCAGGGATGGTTATATCAGGCTTAAAAACCGTCACTGGAAACGGGATGATAAAATAGAAGTTCTCTTTGATATGGAGGTGAGGCAGGTGGTCAGTAATGAAAAAGTGGCTGCCGACAGGGGAAAGATTGCTTTTGAAAGGGGCCCGCTGGTATACTGTGCCGAAGGTGCGGATAATCCGGATGGTGTCCTGGCAATGGCCATTGATACTGCAGGTAGTTTCGAATACCGGTTCCGGGGTGAACTGCTCCGTGGTGTGGGGACCATCTCAGGCCCGGCTGAAACAGCAGGCAGTGTCACCGCTTTTACCGCCATTCCATATTATGCCTGGGCAAACAGGCAGATGGGGGAGATGGCTGTATGGCTGAAGCTGACTCAGTGAAAATCGCTAACTTAGTCTTTTGTCATCAAATTTCCAGTTAAATATATTTCAATATGAACGCACGAGAAAACCTGCAGAAGACACTGAACCATGAAGAACCTGACAGGTTGGCTGTGGATTTCGGGGCCACTCCGGTCACCGGTATTCATGTACTGATGGTGGAACAGCTGAGGAGTCATTTCGGCCTGGATAAAAAGCCGGTAAGGGTGATTGAGCCATACCAGATGCTGGGTGAGGTAGAAGATGACCTGATGGAGGCCATGGGTGTGGATGTAATCGGGATTTCCCCTCCGGTAGATATGTTTGGAAACCCATTGAAGGATTGGAAAGCATTCAGGACCCCCTGGGGTCAGGAGGTCCTTGTTCCGGGATCTTTCACGGTTTCCGTCAATGAAAAAGGTGATACGCTCATCTATCCCCAGGGGGATCGTTCGGTACCCCCCAGTGCCAAGATGCCAAAGGCTGGTTATTTTTTCGATGCAGTGAACAGGCAGGAGCCGCTGGATGAGTCCGCGTTGGATCCCGTGGATAATACCGAGGAGTTTGCCCTGATGTCGACCGCCGACCAGGATTACTGGAAAGCGGCTGTGAAGGCAACTTCCAATACGGGAAAAGGGGTGGTGGCCAATTTCGGGGGCACAGCCATTGGGGATATCGCCCTTGTGCCCGCCATGAACCTGAAGGCACCCAAAGGGATCAGGGATGTGACCGACTGGTACATGTCCACGCTGATGCGACCGGATTACCTGCACCATATTTTTGAAAAGCAGACCGATATCGCACTGGAAAATTTGCAAACGGCCTGGGACATTGCCGGGAATCATGTGGATGTTGCTTTTATTTGCGGGACCGATTTCGGAACGCAGGACTCCTCATTCTGTTCCCTGGAAACCTACGATGAACTCTATGCACCCTATTATAAAAAGATCAATAACTGGATCCACGAACATACTTCGTGGAAGACATTCAAACACAGTTGTGGAGCGGTGGAACCATTCATGGAGCACTTTATTGCTTCAGGATTTGATATCATCAATCCGGTACAGATCAATGCTGCGGGCATGGACCCTGTGTTGTTAAAGGAGAAATATGGTGAGAGGCTGGTTTTCTGGGGTGGGGGAGTTGACACCCAGAAGGTCCTTCCTTTTGGCACCCCGGAAGAGGTGAAGGCACATGTACTGAAGGAGTGTGAGATCTTTGCACCAGGAGGGGGTTTTGTCTTCAATACGGTGCACAATATCCAGGCCAATGTGCCGCTGCCCAATGTGCTGGCCATGCTGGAGGCCATCAGGCAGTTTGGATGATCCTGTACAGTGAAAGTTCCCGGGAGAATGGTCCTGGCAGAGATGCAAATCTGCACCTGTTTTAGTGTTGTTGGTTTTAGGGCCTATTTAGAACAGATTTACCAAATTTTTAGGTACATTTGTATCTTTAAAAATCCAAAATCTTTACTGTAAATAACTCATTATTAATAACTAAAAGTAATTTTGCAATGTCAGATATAAAACGGGTTTATACTTTCGGGGACAGAAAAGCCGAAGGTAGAGCCGATATGAGAAACTTACTGGGTGGAAAAGGTGCTAACCTGGCCGAAATGAATTTAATAGGTGTGCCGGTTCCTCCGGGATTCACCATTACTACTGAAGTCTGTACTGAATACAACCAGATTGGCAAAGAGAAGGTGGTTGAACTTATCAAGGCTGATGTTGAAGCTGCTATCAAGCACATCGAAGACATTATGGGCACCGGATTCGGGAGCAATGAAAATCCCTGCCTGGTTTCTGTACGTTCCGGTGCGCGGGTATCCATGCCCGGAATGATGGATACTGTGCTGAACCTGGGAATGAATGAGGATGCTGTGGAGGGGTTGATCGCAAAAACCCGGAATCCAAAATTTGCATGGGACAGTTACCGTCGTTTTGTTCAGATGTATGGTGATGTGGTTCTGGGCATGAAGCCGGAATCCAAGGATGATATTGATCCCTTTGAAGCCATTCTGGAAGAGGTAAAGAAAGCACGTGGTGTTGCCAACGACAATGAACTGACCGTGGAAGACCTGCAGGAGCTGGTGGAGAAGTTTAAAGCTGCTGTGAAGAAACAGACCGGACACGATTTTCCGGTAGACCCCTGGGAGCAGTTATGGGGAGCCGTCATGGCAGTATTTGACAGCTGGGAAACCCCCAGGGCCGTATATTACCGTCAAATGAACCAGATACCGGGCGACTGGGGTACTGCGGTGAATGTCCAGGCCATGGTATATGGCAATATGGGTGAGACCTCGGGAACCGGTGTGGCATTTACCCGGGATGCGGCAACCGGTGAGGATATCTTTAACGGAGAGTACCTGATTGATGCCCAGGGTGAAGATGTGGTTGCAGGTGTTCGCACACCCCAGCAGATCACAAAGGAGGGTTCCCTGAGATGGGCCAAACTGACGAAAGTGTCTGAAGAAGAGCGCGCAACTAAATATCCCTCTTTGGAAGAGGTGATGCCTGAAGCATTTGCTGAATTGGACGAAACACAGCAGAAGCTTGAAGATCATTATGCAGATATGCAGGACCTGGAGTTTACCATACAGGAAGGAAAACTCTGGCTGCTGCAGACCAGAAACGGTAAGCGCACAGGTGCAGCCATGGTGAAAATTGCCATGGATATGGTGCGGGAAGGCAAGATCGATGAAAAAACGGCTCTTTTACGCCAGGAACCTTCCAAACTGGATGAGCTGCTTCACCCTGTATTTGACAAAGAGGTCCTGGCCGATGCGACTGTTCTGGCACAGGGACTTCCTGCATCACCGGGTGCTGCCACCGGCCAGATTGTTTTCTTTGCTGATGAGGCCGGTAAATATCCCGAATCCATTCTTGTCAGAATTGAGACCTCACCCGAGGACCTGGAGGGGATGAATGTTGCAAAAGGGATCCTGACTGCACGCGGGGGGATGACTTCCCATGCAGCAGTGGTTGCCCGTGGAATGGGTAAATGCTGTGTATCCGGTGCAGGTGATGTACAGATCGATTACAAGGCTCGTACCATGACAGCTGCTGGTATTGAGTTCAAAGAGGGAGACTGGATCTCCCTGAACGGTTCCACAGGTAATGTACTGGAAGGAAAGGTGGCTACCATCGATCCTGAACTGAGCGGTGATTTCGGAGCTGTACTGGATATGGCCGAGAAGCATACCCGGATGGATGTCCGTACCAATGCAGATACACCCCATGATGCACAGGTTGCGCGTGATTTTGGAGCCAAGGGGATCGGGCTTACCCGGACCGAACATATGTTCTTTGAAGGCGAGCGCATCAAAGCCATGAGGGAGATGATCCTTTCCACTACTGAAGAGGAGCGTCGTAAAGCATTGGATAAACTGCTGCCTTATCAGCGTGAGGATTTCGAGGGCATCCTGGAAGCCATGGAGGGTTACGGAGTAACCATCCGTCTGCTGGACCCGCCGCTGCATGAGTTTGTACCACATGACGATGACAATCAGCAGGTAATGGCCGATGAGATGGGGATAACCGTTTCTGAGATCAAAGCACTGGTTGAACATCTGCACGAATTCAACCCCATGCTGGGACACCGGGGCTGCCGCCTGGGCAATACTTATCCGGAGATTACTGAAATGCAGGCCAGGGCCATTATTGAAGCTGCCGTGAACCTCAAGCAAAAGGGTGTGGATGCTCGTCCCGAGATCATGGTTCCGCTGATTGGCACATGGAAAGAGTTCAAGATGCAGGAGGAGATCATCCGCACCACTGCGGAAAAGGTATTCAAAGAGAAAGGGGCAAGATGCGACTTTCTGGTAGGTACAATGATCGAGATTCCCAGGGCTGCCCTGACAGCGGACCTGGTAGCACAGCATGCCGAGTTCTTCTCATTTGGAACCAATGACCTGACCCAAATGACCTTTGGATATTCCAGGGATGATGCCGGCAAATTCCTGCCCATCTACATTGAGAAGGGATTGTTGAAGAGTGATCCTTTCCAGACACTGGATCAGGAAGGTGTTGGTCAGCTGGTTGAAATGGGTACCTCCAAGGGCCGGGCAACCAACCCGGATCTGAAAGTAGGTATCTGCGGAGAGCATGGTGGTGATCCGGAATCAGTGGAGTTCTGTCACCGTGTGGGAATGGATTATGTAAGCTGTTCTCCCTTCCGGGTGCCCATCGCCAGGTTAGCCGCTGCACAGGCTGCCCTGAGATAGTTTGATAAACCATATGATTTTATATGTCAAAAAAGCGGTAATACTTGATTTTACCGCTTTTTTTTTTGATATTTGTCTCCGCTCTCCTGACAGTAGATTCCATATATTGCTTAGGATTTGAAACGTATTTATTGAAATAGCTTAAAAAATGTAATATTATGGCTGATATTTTGAAGAAATTGCAACTTGAACAGTATGGTATAACA
>JANTFK010000146.1 GCA_024763595.1 Bacteroidales bacterium
AGGACGGAAAACCCATTGAAGGATATACACTTCCTCCTGCCAGCGATACCCTCTTTATAAACCCGCTTACGGGTGACCTGACCTGGATCACACCATCCGACACAGGTATCTATAACATAGCCATTGATATAGAGGAGTGGCGCAGCGGAGTAAAGATCGGGAATATTGTGAGGGACATGCAAATTGAAGTCTATAATACGGACAACCATGCCCCGGTACAGACAGAGCCGGGCAACTACTGCCTTCAGGCCGGAAGTACCCTGGCGCTGACCATTACAGCTACAGACGAAGATAATGATTCCATTCGTCAGTGGGCCACAGGCGGTCCCTTCGTGGTGGAAGAGAGCCCGGCCACTTATACGGTGGATGTGGACGGCGCCCAACTTGGATTCAGCCAGGGCAGGTTTGAGTGGCATACAACCAGTGCCCATGTCAGAAAGCAATATTATACGGTTATCTTTAAAGCTGAGGACAGTAACCTGGAAACACCTCTGGTGGACATCCGGAACATGAACGTCAGGGTCCAGGGCCCCCCTCCTGGCACACCTGTCCTTATTCCCGGCAGCAATGCTGTCACTGTGACATGGCCAGCCGATACCAGTCTGTATGTTACCGGTTATCAAATCTACCGGAAAACAGGACCTGCCGGATATGTGCCCGACACCTGTACAACCGGGGTGCCTGCTGAAACAGGCTTTAAACTGATCGGAGAATCAGGGGAACGCCTTGATACACTGTTCATGGATGATAATAACGGGAAGGGACTGGCACAGGGTAATGAGTATTGCTATATGATCGTTTCTGTCTATCCGGATGGAGCACTCAGCTTTCCTTCACCCGAGAGCTGTACCCCCCTTGTGGAAGGAGCCCCATCCCTCCTGGAAGTGAGTGTAATGGAGCACGGTGCAGACGGAACCATTAAAATTTCATGGGCCCGCCCGGATCAACTGGATACGATTCCGGCCAACGGACCCTATGAATATATTATCTACAGGTCGGATGATCTGCTGGGACATTCACTGACACGGATCGGGTCGTTCCGGACCTCCGATCTGAATGATACCGTCTGGCTGGATAAGCAGGTGAATACAAATCAATTTCCCTGGTCCTATGGTGTGGAACTTTACAACGATGCTTCGGGGAACAGGTTCCTGATCGGAAAACCGGAAGTGGCATCTTCACTCTACCCCAAACTGAAAGGGGAAGATAACCGTGTGGTTATTCAGATGCAGAAGAGTGTACCCTGGATCAATTATGACTATACCATTTACCGGCTGAACAGCAGCAGCGAAACCTACGATTCCATCGGATTTACTACCGAAGAGAGCTATGTGGATGAAGGACTGGTTAATGGTGTTGAATATTGTTACCGGGTGACCAGTACAGGCTGGAGAGTCCTGAACGACCAGTTGTATGAGAATGTGAACTTCAGCCATACCAATTGTACAACACCGGTGGACAGCGTCCCCCCCTGTCCTCCTGATCTGCATGCCTTCTCTGCATGTGACAGCGGTTATAACCACATTACCTGGGGCTATACGGACAGATCCTGCGCCCTGGATGTGGTCAGTTACAGGCTCTATTACAGTCCCACCATTGAGGACCCGCTCACCCCCATTGCAAATTTCAGTGATCCGAATGATACGGTATATAACCACTACCCTGAAAATAGCCTGACCGGATGTTATGTGGTCACGGCCATTGACTCATTTGATAATGAGTCGGCCCATTCAGTCAGGTTGTGCCTGGATGAATGCTCCAACTATGTTCTCCCCAATGTATTCTCCCCCAACGGAGACGGAGTCAATGATATCTACATGCCGCTCAGGACCTCTTATGTGGAAAAAGTCGATATGAAGATATTTAACCGTTGGGGGATCCAGGTATTTGAAACAGAGGATCCCGACATTAACTGGGATGGTAAGATAACCGGGACGGATAAACTGGTTTCTCCCGGTGTCTATTATTATATATGTGATGTATATGAATACAGATTAACGGGCATTGAAGTGTATGCACTTACCGGGTTTATTTATGTCTATTCGGGCGATGATAATGATGTATTTATTGAAACCAAATAGCAGCATGATGTACAAGCTGGGAATTCAGACCGTACTGCTGTTGATCTCTTCCCTGGTTGCCGGGCAGACGGATCCCTACCTGGCAGGACGGGCATGCCTGGAGCAGGAATTGTATGATTCAGCTCTGGTGCACTTTGAAGAGGCCCTCAGACAACGGCCGGGAGAAACAGATCTCTACCTTTACCTGGGGAAAACATACTTTGCACTGAGAAATTATCCCGCAGCAAGGGATGCTTTCTACGAAGTTGAAAAACGGAAAAAAGGGATGGGAAGCTATTACCTGGCTAAAAGTGAGATCAAACTGAACCATCCGCAGCAGGCACTGAAATATCTGCGCATTCACCTCTCCTCACGCTACAAATTACCCGAAGCCGCCATCCTGCTGGATGAGGATCTGTCGACCCTGGAAGGGAGTTCCGGCTGGCAGCAGTTATGGAACGAAAAGGAGTGGTACAGCAGGGGTGACAGGAAGTATCAGCAGGCTTTGTTTTTGAAAGATCAGGGAGACTACCTGGAGGCCATCAATCTTTTGAATGAACTGGATAAGCAGGGTTACAGCCGAAGCAAAGTGCGGGCTGTGAAAGCGGCCATTTATGCAGAACTGGATAACCGGAAGGCTTCCCGTTCTGAACTGAAAGCAGCCGTAAAAAGTGATGTCCGGAACCTGGATGCCGTACAGCAGCTGGCCCTTATTCAGGTGGCTGAGGGTAATGTGCAGGAAGCTTTGACCGGTCTGAACAGGGTTATCCGGCAGGACCCTGCACGATTCGATGCCTGGTTGCAAAGAGCCGGGGCCCGCTCCATGATGGGCGACCTGTCAGGGGCCATGGAAGATATGGAGCGCTATCTTACCTATTTCCCTGAGGATCATGAGGCCCTTTACAAAAAAGGAATGATCCAGTATGAAAACAGGAAATACCTGGATGCCATTCAATCGTTCAACAGGGCGCTCGCACTGGAAAAGGGGAATGCTCAATATTACTTTGCCCGGGGAATGACCTATGCCGCCACGGGAACTACCAGGTATGCTGAAAAAGATATGTCCATGGCCCTGGACCTGGATCCGCTAAATGGCGAAATCTGGTTTGAAAAAGGGAAACTCGCTGATCAGATGGGGAACAGGGTGCATGCGTGCCATTGCTATCAGAAAGCATATCAGTACGGGGTGTTTGAAGCAGGGGATCTTCTCAATAAAAACTGCCGTTAAATCCCTGAGCATTCCTGCACCATCCTAATGCATATTCGAGAAATACTTCATGAACTGGGAGCGTTCATACACCGAAGGATCATCCAGGCGGCTGTAATTCATCCTGCCCCTGAAATCATCCAGCTTCTCAAACTGGTGCTTCTCCATCCATTTTTTCATTTCAGTAATCATGTCGCGCAGGTATTCCACCCCGTTGCGATAGAGAACAGAACATACCTGAACAGCTGTTGCGCCCGCCAGGATCTGCTTGACAAGGGCCATTCCGCTGTGAACCCCGGTGGAAGCCGCCAGGTCAATATTGTCCACCTGGGAAGAGACAATACCGATCCAGCGCAGTGAAAGACGCAACTCGGCGGGTGAACTGAGTACTTCGGCTGAACCGAATGTAAAGTCATCCGTATTGATATCAGGTGCATAAAACCGGTTGAACAGTACCACGGCGGCGGCTCCCCGCATATAGAGCTGGTTTACCATCCATGTGATATTGGAGAACCTGTTTCCCAGCTTAATGGTCACCGGAAGGGTGCATTTCTCTTTCACTTTGCTCACCAGGTCAAGATATGCTTTTTCATATTCGCTGGGAGCCTTATCCTTATCAATGGGTAAAAAGTAGATATTCAGCTCCAGTGCATCAGCCCCTGCTTCGCCTATCTTCCGGGCAAAATCAATCCACTCCACAGCATTGACACAATTAATACTGGCAATCACGGGAATATCCACTGCCGCTTTGGCTTCCCTGATAAGGGAGAGATAGCTGTCCAGCGAATTCTCCCTGGCATATGCCTTCAGGTAATCCTGTGCCTCAGGATAGTCGTGATCGGCAGAAAGCGTTCCCGCCTCGTAAAGTATCTGCTCCTCAAAAAGGGATTTCAATACAACCGCACCGGCTCCTGCCGCTGCCATATTCTGAATACGGTCAACCGAACTGGTAAGCCCGCTGCTGCTTACAATGACCGGGCTCTTCAAGGAAAGACCGGCATAGGTGGTGGAAAGATCGATCATACGATAATTTTCAATAGTTTCTGGCTCCAAAAATAAGACTCCCGATGCGTACCATGGTGCTCCCCTCCTCTATGGCAAGCCTGTAATCTCCCGACATGCCACATGATAGCTGGTCAAAAAAGGGTTGTTCCGAAAACAGCGAACCACGCAACATTTCAAATATACGTTTTAGTAGGCGAAACTCCTCCCTGATCTGATCACTGTTTTCTGTGTATGTGGCCATTCCCATCACCCCCCTTATACGGATATTTTTCATTTCACGGAAAGAATCAGACTGCAGCAACTGCATCAATTCCTCTTCAGTGAGTCCAAACTTGGTCTCCTCTTTCGCGATACGTACCTGTAACAAACAGTCGATGATCCGGTTGTTCCTGATGGCCTCCTTATTGATGATACCCAGTAGTTTCAGACTGTCCACGCCGTGGATCAGGTGGACAAATGGGGCAATGTATTTCACTTTATTGGATTGCAGGTGACCGATCATGTGCCACCTGATATCTGCCGGTAAACGCTCCTGTTTGGCTGCCAGGTCCTGCACCTTGTTCTCACCAAAATCACGATGGCCCGCATGATACGCCTCCATGATCATCTCATCCGGTTTGGTCTTGGATACAGCAACCAGCGTTACATGCGCGGGTAACTCCTGATAAAGTGATTGAAGCTTCTTAACAATTCCCATATCCGAATATACAATTTATTCCAGGGAATGGATCACCAGGCCGCTTCTTAATTTGGGTTCAAACCAGGTGGTTTTGGGTGGCATGATCATGCCGTTATCGGCAATATCCATCAACTGCTTCATAGAGACCGGGTAGAGGGCAAATGCAACCGCCATCTCACCACTGTCAACCCTGCGGCTCAGCTCTGTGAGCCCCCGTATTCCACCCACAAAATCGATTCGTTCGGATTTCCTGAGATCCGTAATATTGAGTAATGGCCCCAGTACCTGGTCTGAAAGTACCGTAACATCGAGGCAACCAATGGGGTCCTCATCATGAAAGGTCCCGGGCCTGGCAGTTAAGGTATACCATTTACCTTCCATGTACATGCTGAAACTGTGTAATTTGTCCGGTTTACAGGGTGATGTCCCATTTTCCTCCACCACAAACCCCACGGCCAGCTTCTCCAGGAAAGCTTCCGGTGTAAGCCCGTTCAGATCCCGAACCACCCTGTTATAATCGATAATGGTTAGCTGGGATGCCGGGAAATGTACAGCCAGGAAATAGTTATACTCCTCATTGCCGGTATGGTCCGGATTCTGCTCCCTGCGCTCCTGGCCCACCAGTGCTGCAGCTGCCGTTCTGTGGTGCCCGTCAGCCACATAGGTGAAGGGAACATCTTTCTCAAACAGTCCAATGATCCGGCCGATCTCCCGCTCATTGTCAATCAGCCAGAAATGATGCCCCACTCCGTCTTCGGTAGTAAAATCATATTCAGCTTCTCCCGAGACCACCTGTTTCACAATGGCATCCAGTTCCGCATGATCGGGATATGCAAAAAAGACAGGTTCAGCGTTGAAGTTGGTTACCCGTATATGATTCATCCGGTCCTCCTCTTTGTCGGGCCTGGTCAGCTCATGCTTCTTAATGATGTCGTTCAGGTAGTCATCCACCGCAGCACATCCAACGATTCCGTACTGGGTCTTCCCGTTCATGGTTTGACCATAAACATACAGCATGGGGTTGGAATCCTGGGTGAAATATCCCTCGCTGATCAGTCTTTCCAGATTCTCCTTTCCTTTAAGATAGACCTCATCTGAATGAAGATCAATGCCTTCGGGAAGATCCACCTCCGGTTTGACCACATGTAAAAATGACCAGGGATTATCCTTTACCTCCTCCCGGGCTTCACTTGAATTCAACACATCATAGGGCCTGGAGGCCACCCTGCTTACCTGTTCCCTGCCGGGTCTGAACCCCCTGAATGCGTGTAGTATTGCCATCTGTCAATTCACTTTAAATGTTGTTTCCCCCTCTTCCAGGAAGTTCACGATCTGCCTGGCTGCTGCTACCCCTGCATTTTTATTGGCCTCTGCAGTTTGCGCACCCATTTTCTTAGGGGTGAAGAGTATGCGGTCAGGATATTTCTCGGCCAGCTCTTCGCTGCAGTCGGGAGCAATATCTGAAATATACCTGAAGTCCGTCCGTTCGGCAAACATCTTTTTCAGACCCTCCTCGTCAATCACCTCTTTCCGTGCCGTATTAACCAGTGTGGCTCCTTCGGGCATCAGCTTCAGCAGATCGAAGCCGATGGATCCTTTTGTTTCAGCATTGGCAGGAATGTGCAGGGAGACATACATACATGTACGGTACAGATCCTCTGCGTTCTCCTCATACACCACCCCGTCGTGTTGCATGACCTCCGGGTCAATGTAGGGATCGTATGCATGAACCTTCATGCCAAATCCACTGGCAATCTTTCCCACGATCCTTCCCACATAACCATAGGCATGAATCCCCATTGTCTTACCTTTTAATTCCCTGCCGGCAGCCGGCGTCAGCTTGTTCCTGTTCATATAAACCATCATTCCCAGTGCCAGCTCCGCCACAGCATTGGCATTCTGTCCGGGTGTGTTCATCACCACCACACCCTTTTCTGTGGCTGCCGCAAGGTCCACATTGTCATATCCTGCGCCTGCCCTGACAACGATCTTCAGGTTTTTAGCTGCCTCAAGGACCTCCCTGTCCACTTTATCACTTCTGATGATCAATGCATCCGCATCTGCCACTGCATTCAACAATGCTGACTGATCAGGATATTTGGCAAGGACCTCCACTTCATATCCTGCCTCCCGGAAAACACCCTTTACCTCATCCACGGCTTCCGCGGAAAAAGGCTTAACTGTTGCAATAAGTACTTTTGCCATGATTCTTTGAATAAATGGTTTACAGACGCTTTTCAAATGCTTGCATGGTATCGATCAGTGCCTCAACAGAGGACCTGGGCATGGCATTATAGACAGATGCCCTGAAACCTCCCACCGAGCGGTGTCCCTTGATGCCCGACATGCCCTTTTCGGTGGCAAAAGCAAGGAAATCGTCCTCCTTTTCCTTATACTCCGCTTTCATCACAAATGTCACATTCATGATGGAACGATCCGCTTCATTCTCAATGTTGGAAGTGAAAAGAGCATTCCTGTCGATCTCATCATACAGTATGGCAGCTTTCTCGATGTTCAACCTGTGCATGGCTTCTACGCCACCCTGCTCCTTATACCAGCGCAACGTGTGCAATGCCGCATAAATTGCCACACACGGAGGGGTATTGAACATGGATCCCTTGT
>JANTFK010000147.1 GCA_024763595.1 Bacteroidales bacterium
CAACCTTTAAAGAGAATGTGAGCGATATTCGGAATTCCAAAGTGGCTGATGTGGTCAATGAGCTGAAAGAGTTCGGTGTCCGGGTGGATGTGGTGGATCCCTTCGCCTCACCAGCTGAAATAAAAGCGGAGTACCATTTTGATCTTGCCCCCTCCATTGAGGGACCATATCACGGTATCATTGTGGCAGTCAATCACCTGGAATATGCACAACTGGATGAGGAGTACTTTCTGTCCATTGCCCGTGAAGGAGCTGTATTTGCAGATCTGAAAGGGATCTACCGTGGGAAAATATCCAAGCTCAATTACTGGAGCCTATAACCTATATTTAATTTCTGAAATGATGTGTAATTGAAAATTTAAACGGATGAAACCTGTAATCCTGGTAACCGGAGGAACCGGATACATCGGTTCCCACACTGTGGTTGAACTGCTGGAAGAAAAGATGGAGGTGGTTATTATCGATAACCTTTCCAACTCCGAAAGAGAAGTACTGGATGGCATTGCCGGAATTACCGGTACCAGGCCTCATTTTGAGGAGGTGGACCTGAGGGACCGGAAAGCAACCTATGGCGTTTTTGAAAAATACCCCCGCATAGATGCGATCATTCACTTTGCTGCATTTAAGGCTGTGGGTGAAAGTGTGGAGAAACCGCTGGATTATTATGAAAACAACCTGCTTTCGCTGATACACCTGCTGGAGGCAATGCATAAATACAGGGTCGGCCATATGGTTTTCTCATCTTCCTGTACGGTTTATGGTGAACCGGACAGCGTACCGGTCACCGAGGATGCACCCATTAAAAAAGCCAATTCACCCTATGGCAACACCAAGCAAATCTCGGAAGAGATCATGCAGGACTGGCTGAATGCTTCCCGGGATAAAAGCATCATTGCATTGCGCTATTTCAATCCCATCGGGGCCCATCCCTCTGCCCTGATCGGTGAGCTTCCCACTGGTATCCCCAATAACCTGGTACCCTTTATCACACAAACCGCTGCAGGCATCAGGGATTGCCTCAATGTATTCGGAGATGATTATAACACACCCGACGGTTCTGCCATCAGGGACTACATCAATGTGGTGGACCTGGCAAGGGCACATGTGGTTGCCATCAGGCGGTTACTGGAGGGTAATCAGAAAGCAGCGTTTGAGGTGTTCAACCTGGGTACCGGAAAGGGCCTGTCGGTTTTCGAGGTGATTGCTGCCTTTGAAAAGGCTACCGGGCAAAAGCTCAATTACCGCATTGTGGATCGCAGGGAAGGTGATGTGGAGCAGGTGTATGCCGATACCCGCTATGCAAATCAGGAATTGGGGTGGAAAGCAGAAAAGGGAATTGAAGAGACACTCCGCTCTGCCTGGGAGTGGGAAAAACAGATACGATCAAAAAAAGCCACCTCATGAGAACCTTGCTCATTACCGGTGGAGCCGGGTTTATCGGGTCACATGTGGTCAGGAAGATGGTACTGGATCATCCGGATACCAGGGTGGTAAACCTGGATAAACTTACCTATGCAGGGAACCTGGGAAACCTGAAGGATATCGAAGGCCGCCCCAATTACCAGTTTATCAGGGGCGATATTGTGGATGCAGCTTTTCTGGAAAAGCTATTCCGCTCCCACCGGATGGACGGGGTGATCCACCTGGCAGCTGAATCACATGTTGATCGTTCCATTGCAGATCCCATGGCTTTCATACAAACAAATATCATGGGAACGGTCAACCTGCTCAACGCCTGTCGCCGTTCATGGAATGATCCGGAAGGGAAACGCTTTTACCATATCTCCACCGATGAAGTATACGGCAGCCTTGGAAAAGAAGGGCTCTTTAAAGAGGAGACTCCCTATGATCCCCGGAGCCCTTATTCTGCCTCCAAAGCCAGTTCGGACCACCTGGTCAGGGCATACCATCACACTTACAAACTGCCGGTGGTTATTTCAAACTGTTCCAATAATTACGGTCCCAACCAGTTCCCTGAGAAACTGATCCCGCTGGCCATCAACAATATTCTTCATATGAAACCGATCCCCATCTACGGAAAAGGTGAGAATGTAAGGGACTGGCTCTACGTAAAGGATCATGCTGCAGCCATCGATCTTATTTTTAACAAAGGTACAAACGGCCGGACCTATAACATCGGGGGAATGAATGAATGGAAGAATATTGACCTGATCCGGCTCTTATGCGACATTATGGATGAGAAACTGGACCGGAAACCCGGGACTTCAGCCGGGTTGATCACTTTTGTTAAGGACCGGGCCGGACACGACCTGCGATATGCCATTGACAATTCCAGGATCCGGGATGAGCTTGACTGGTATCCGGCCCATACATTTGAAGCGGGCCTGACCCGTACTGTGGAATGGTATCTGTCCAACCCGGAATGGATGCAGCAAATAACTTCAGGCGCGTACCAGACTTATTACGACAGGCAATACATACAGCGTTAATCCCTTTAGGACATCGTCATTATTATTCTACCGTAACCGACTTAGCCAGGTTCCTGGGCTGGTCCACATCACATCCGCGCATCACGGCAATGTGATAGGCAATCAACTGCAGCGGGACCACAGAAGGAAGGGATAACAGTGAGGAATCGGTCTCCGGTATCTCTATCACATGATCCACCATATCCCGGATAATGGTATCTCCCGATGTCACAATGGCAATGACCGCTCCGTTCCTGGCTTTTACCTCCTGTATATTACTCACAATCTTTTCATAGGAGCTATCCCTTGTGGCGATAAATATTACAGGCATTTTTTCATCGATCAGGGCAATGGGCCCATGCTTCATTTCTGCAGCAGGATAACCCTCTGCATGAATATAGGAGATCTCCTTCAGTTTCAGGGCTCCTTCCAGGGCAACGGGAAATGAAACACCCCGCCCCAGGTACAGGGCATTGGACGCATCCTTATAGATTTCGGCGATACGTTTGAATTCATCGTTCTGCTCCAGGATCTTCTCTATCTTTGCAGGTATGTCGTTCAGTTCGGTTAACAGTTCGGAGAAACGCTTTTCAGTAAAGAATCCCTTCTCTCTGCCGATCATCATTGCCATCATGGTCAGGACGGTTACCTGGGCAGTAAACGCTTTGGTGGAAGCCACACCAATTTCGGTACCAGCATGGGTATGGACCCCGGCTTGCGTTTCCCGTGAAATACTGGATCCTGCAACATTACAGATACCGAGTACCAGCGCACCAGCTTCCCTGGCCAGATGAATGGCTGCCAGGGTATCGGCAGTCTCCCCGCTTTGACTGATGGCCAGCACCACATCATCGGGTCCGATCAAAGGGTTCCGGTACCGGAATTCGGAGGCGTATTCCACCTCCACCGGAATGCGTGCCATGTCCTCCAGCAGATATTCACCAACCAGTCCGGCATGCCAGGAGGTGCCACAGGCAATGATCACAATTCTTTTAGCATTGATCAGCTGTTCTTTCACGGTATGAAGCCCTCCCAGCCTTATTTCATTGGTGTCGGGCAGCACCCTTCCCCTGAAAGTATCATTTATGGTACGCGGCTGTTCAAAAATCTCCTTCAACATGAAATGGTCGTAACCCTGTTTCTCGATTTCTGAAATTCCCAGATCCAGGGTTTTGATATTGACCCTGGTTGCATCGCTGTTCAGGTTCTTCAGTACAAGATCATCCCTCCTGATCAGTGCCACATCATCATTATTCAGGTAGATCACCCGGTCTGTATACTCCACAATGGGCGTAGCATCAGAAGCGATAAAGTATTCATTGTTGCCCAGACCGATCACCAGGGGACTGCTGCGGCGCGCCGCAATCATCAGATCAGGGTCCTCAGCAGTTAGAACCACCAGTCCGAAAGCACCCTCTACCTTCTGTAAGGCAAGGCCCACAGCCATATCCACACTCACATCCTGGGAAGTATAAATATATTCGATCAGATTGGCCAGTACCTCAGTGTCGGTCTCACTGTAAAAATGCATCCCATGCTCCATCAGGCTCTTTTTAAGCACAGCATAATTCTCTATGATCCCGTTATGGATAATGGTAAATAATCCCTTTTCCGAATGATGGGGATGTGCATTCACATCGTTGGGTTCTCCATGGGTCGCCCAGCGGGTATGACCAATACCAATGTTACTTTTAGGTTCTTTTCCCCCAACATAATCTTCCAGGTCCGATACTTTCCCCTGCTTTTTAAAGATTTGGGTCCTGCTGTTGAGCAAAGCGACTCCTGCCGAATCATAGCCCCTGTATTCCAGTCTTTTCAGACCCTTAATCAAAACCGGATAGGCATCCCTGTTCCCGATATAACCAACAATTCCACACATAGGCTTACCATTTTAGGGCCAATAAGATAACATTGTTATTTAATGCCTATCCAGATCATGTAATTACAGCTTCAGATAGGCTACCTCTAACCTTATACGTTGATTGTTGGTCGGAAGGTTACTCCAAAGCTTGGAAACTTTCGGATTAACGCGGTAATCGATCAGCTGCATGATGAAATCATTATCCGCTTTGTCGCCATCGACAAGGGACTGGAAGTGAAGCCCGATGTTGAACCGGTACGAATAGGTCGTGTCGGCGAACATCCCTTTTGATTCTGCCTGTTTTCTCCCTCCAAATTGGGTGTCTTCCGGATCACTTTTATGAATCAGGATGAAATCATAGATGGGTTCTATGGTATTATCGGGGAGGATGGTCCCCAGCATAAGCCGTTCCGGTAAATCCTCATATGGGATCCCGGACTCCTCTTCCGGTACGATATCCAAAACAAGCGTAGCCTGATTAATGGCCATCGGGCCCTGCGCTATCCACTCCTCTAGTGTGGCAAAAGAGAACCGGATATTTACTCCGGTCATGCCCTGCACATAAAGATAGGGAGAGGCTGCGTTTTCATCATCGATAATCTCTGACAGGTAAGTCCCTGTATGATCGTGTTCAAACAGGTTGATCTTCTGTGAATAATACTCATTGATGGGAAAACGGGCCCATGAAAAATCCCTTTCTGCAGTCGAATCAACGTCGGTACTGTCATTGGAATATCGCATCGAGAGCCTTGACTCAAAATTGGCAAGATGAATTCTGGCCATCGCACCCTCCGGTGATGCAGACTCGGCAGTGATATATAAACCGTTGAAATAATCTTTGAAAAGGGAGTCGTTCCTGAAATAGTTGGTGTCGTTTGCAACAGACAGGAATTTATCGATAAAATCCTGGTCATCGATCAGGAAATCAAGGGTAACCTCGTTCTGGGGAAGGATGGTTTTTTCTGCCAGGGGCACCGGATTGAACCTGCCCTCCACTGTATAATCCGACCAGTACAACGAATCCATATAGATCCGGTCAGTAAATTCATGGACACTGATATGCATCTCCCGGCTCATATCTCCCATCCAATCCTTAATATAAAGTGAAAGCATCAGGGTATCCACCACTGTATTGGGAGCACTCTTGAAGAGTGTGGTGGTGTTAAACTGTGTAATTACTTCGGCTTTGGAGCTCCCCACAATGGTATCCTGCAGGTTACCCAGTAACATCAGCCTGTCGGAATTATACGAACCCTTTATCTCAGAGGTGATTGCCGGTTGACCGGAGACCGAATAAGCATCAATTTCAAAAATCGTATCATGAAACAATAGCGTGGCATCCCCCGGAGGTAACAGATCTTCTCCCAGCTCCCTGTCACTGATCTGACAAGAAAACATCATCCCGGCCAGCAATGCTGTCACCCCGTAAACCCACAAATCCTTCCGCTTCATTAAAAAAAAGAGATTTAATCGTTGATGATACTGTCATAGAAAACGGCAAACTCTTCCACATATTTTTCACTACCCACATAATCCAGGAAAGGCTTCCCTGTTTTTTTCAGCATCTCCCTGATATTTTCCGGCAGGTTGTCACTTCCCTGTATCAATCCGTCCGAATAAGCAGCCCCCAGCGAGACCAGGTTTTCATACGTGGGTTCCTTCACCATGGAAATATGATCTGAAGTTATCCCGTCAACCAGGACTTTCTCAGCAAATGACCCGTCAAGCGAACGATCAAACCCATTGTCATAGAAACTGAAAACAACTTTTGAATCGGCAAATAAGGGATCTTCCCGATAAGCATTTTTTATGTACAAAGGCACCAGTGAAGTAAACCAGCCATGGCAGTGAACCAGGTCCGGCGACCAGCGTAGTTTTCTAACCGTCTCCAGGACACCCCTGGCAAAAAAGATCATCCGTTCATCATTATCCGCGAAGAACTGCCCCTTTGCATCAGTTACCGTATATTTTCTGTGAAAATACTCTTCATTATCAATAAAATAGACCTGCATCCGGGCCGACTGTATGGAAGCTACCTTTATGATCAGGGGGTGATCCGTATCATTAATGATCAGGTTCATCCCGGAAAGGCGAATTACCTCATGCAGCTGGTTTCTTCGCTCATTGATATTTCCGTATTTCGGCATGAAAGTCCGGATCTCTTTACCGGTTTCCTGTATGGCCTGAGGAAGTTTTCTGCTGATTAAGGAAAGTTCAGTTTCAGGTAAGTATGGTGTAATCCCCTGAGAAACAAATAATACCTTTTTACTTTCCATCATGTGATCCATCATTTATAATCATGCAAATTTACTAAAAAATATTGATTTCATTTTATCTATCTTTGTCACCACATCATTTGAATGGTAGTATTTTGGAGAAAAAAGGATCTGTCCGGTCACCTGGAGGCGATACGCGACAGTGGCGGAACCATCGGGCTGGTACCCACCATGGGAGCATTGCACAAGGGACACCTGTCACTGGTAGAAAAAGCCGTTGAAGAGAATGATGTTACCGTGGTTACGATTTTCGTAAATCCCACCCAGTTCAACGACCCTTCGGACCTGGAGGCCTATCCCAGAACCCTGGACCAGGACCTGAAGATCCTGCAAACCATCAAAACCGATTTGGTATTTGTCCCGTCAGTTAAGGAGATGTATCCTGTTGAGAATACACAGGTGTTTGATCTCGGAGGACTGGACAACGTAATGGAAGGAAAGCAGCGAAAAGGACATTTTAACGGAGTTGCCCAGATCGTGTCCAGGCTATTCCGGCTAACCAGTCCGACACGGGCATACTTTGGCCAGAAAGATTTTCAGCAACTTGTAATAGTTCGCCATCTGGTAAAGATCCTGGAAATGAACATTGACATAGTAGGCTGTCCCATCGTCCGGGAAAAGGATGGCCTGGCTATGAGTTCCAGGAATGTGAGGCTCAGCCGTGAGGAACGGAAATTGTCTCCTTTTATTTATAAGACTCTGAAACAGGCAGCAGCACAAAAACGAACGCTCACCCCTGCAGGGATCAGATCGTGGGTAACTGAAGAGTTCAGGAAACAGCCCGGGATAGAACTCGAATATTTTGATATCGTTGAAGACAAAGCGCTTAGGCCGGTTATTAACTGGGATGAAAAGGTAAACAAAGTGGGATGTATAGCTGTTCAAATAGGAGGGATCAGACTGATAGATAATCTGAATTTTGATTAAATTTGTTCCGGTAAAT
>JANTFK010000148.1 GCA_024763595.1 Bacteroidales bacterium
CAGCGGAGCAAAATCACCGCTTAGCCGGCAGTAGAGATCAATCCTGCCCTCGGCCTGCTCCAGGTCATCCAGCATACTTTCCAGTCCGCCCCTTTCCCCCGTAAACAGGACAAGGTCCTGTTCAACCTTAACGGCCAGCATTTCATGCAGTTTTTTTTCTTCCGCTTCCGTCACAGTCCCCGGAAAATCCTCCCTGAAATGTTCCATCATCTGAAGCATTACATAACTATCCCTCACATCTGCCGCCCGGCCTGCCATATCCCTGAAGAAGCTGTTTTCCCTGTAATAATGGCTGTAGCCGATCTCATCCCTGATCAACCTGAGGAGCGCCCTGATCCTTTTGGAAGTTCTCCGGAGCTCATGTATCGTAAGATGTATTTCCTCTTCCCCCTCGATACGGCTCCGGATAAATCCGATACAATTTCGTAGCACCTGGTTCAGGCTCTCTTCCAGCGTCAATTCGGTATGTATCTGAAACCCTTTCAAAAGCCTGCGTTCAATCTACCTACAAGTTATGAAATTGGCCGGAATATAATGGCTGCCGGATCCAAATTACTTGTTTCTTGTAACCGCTTTTATCATCTTTGTTGTCTGCTATGTCCTTTTACAGAACGACACATATCATTCTGTTTCTAGTGATAAGCCTGGGTTCCTGTACGACACAGGATGTTTGCGACGAGGATAGCCAGTCGGAACTGGTAGCCCGTTTTAAGACACGCCATCCTGAATCGGTGACCGACACAACCATATCCGGGCTATACCTTTACGGAATCAGGAAAGGATTACCGGACAGCCTGCTGGTTGATTCATTGCCTGTGCAGCAGATCATGCTTCCCCTGGACCCTCATCATGATACTTCACAGTTTGTGATGCGGGCCGGTTCGCTTGCAGACACCCTGCAGATTGTACATTCCAGGGAGTTCTATATGATCTCCTACACATGCGGTTTCGCCACCCGCTTTACCATAGACACCATTCACTATAATGGCAGATTGATCCATGAGCATGAAATCATTAACCATACCATAGATGCAGAGCTGAAACTCAATGAAGAACACCTCTGGTTATATTTTTAGAAGTATATTATTACTGGGTATCATACTCCTTTTCCCGTACCACGGTCATGCCCAGGATACGCTTCGGACATACGGGCCCAGGATCGGGATCGATCTGGCAAGATTTGCCTATATCTTTGCCAAACCGTCAGAAGTTGGAGCAGCGTTCTCAGCTGATATGGAAATATACGAAAACATATATCCGGTACTGGAGCTGGGTTATAACTCCATTTCAGAGCAAACGGAACTGTTCGATTACACTTCGGGAGGAACCTTTCTCAGGCTCGGTGCCGACTACAATTTGCTTCCGGTGACCGACCGTTCGTTGCACCACAGTATCACCGTCGGCTTCAGATACGGGATCACTGCCTTTTCCCACCATGCCGACCAGATCCTCATTACCGATGACTATTGGGGCAACATGGTACTGGAATCATACGGGAACAACCTCACGGGCCACTGGCTGGAACTGGTGGGGGGAGTAAAAACGGAAGTTCTCAGCAACTTCTTCCTGGGTTGGTCCGTTCGTTATAAGATCCTGATAACCAATCATCTGGATCCGCTGATCACGCCCCAGCTTATACCCGGTTACGGTAGGGGCACAGCCGATCGTGCATTTGGATTTACCTACTCGATGTTTTATAAAATACCATTGTTTAAAAAATAAAACCTCAAACATCACTACCATGGCTTACTTTGCATCCAGCACCCGTTATGAAAAGATGAAATACAACCGGTGTGGTAACAGCGGGCTGTTGCTGCCCGCTATTTCACTGGGATTATGGCATAATTTTGGAGCGATGGGCGATTTCCGGAAGATGAAGGAGATCCTGCTCAGGGCCTTTGACCTGGGAATTACCCATTTCGACCTGGCCAATAATTACGGTCCGCCTCCCGGCAGTGCAGAAATAAACCTTAAAAACGTCATGCAGTCGGACCTGGGCAAATACCGTGACGAACTCATTATTTCCACCAAAGCGGGCTACCTGATGTGGGATGGCCCCTATGGTGAATGGGGAAGCCGGAAATATATGCTGGCAAGCCTTGACCAGAGCCTGAAACGACTGGGGCTGGATTATGTGGATATCTTCTATTCACACAGGCCCGATCCCGGTACGCCCCTGGAAGAAACCATGATGGCTCTGCACACTGCCGTACAACAGGGAAAAGCGTTATATGTCGGTATCTCCAACTATGACCATGAGCAGACCGGTAAAGCTGTTGATATCCTCAGAGATCTGGGTACACCCTGCCTGATCCATCAGCCCAGGTACAATATGCTTGACCGCTGGGTCGAGGAAAAACTGCTGGGTGTGCTGGAAGAGAAGGGTGTGGGCTGTATACCTTTCAGTCCGCTGGCCCAGGGCCTGCTCACTGACAGGTACCTGAACGGGATCCCGGAAGACTCCCGCATAGCCGGTGAAAGTATTTTCCTGAAGAAAGAACACCTGGATCCGGAATTGATGGTGAAAGTGAAGGCACTGAATCAGCACGCCGAACAGCGGGGGCAGACGCTGGCCCAGATGGCCCTGGCCTGGTTGCTGAACCGTAAACAGGTTACTTCGGTTCTTATCGGGGCCAGCTCAGTTTCCCAGCTTGAGGCCAATGCAGCCACGGTGCTCAATCTCAGCTTTACCCGGGATGAACTGGCCTATATCGACAATATCCTGGTCTGATCTTACTTTTTCTGCAGGGGAGTCACTACCGGAGATCAAGGTTGAGTTCTCCCAGTTTCAGATTGATCATTTCCATCTCTTCACCAGATAACTGCACTTCCATGGCACCTGCATTCTGTTTTACCTGCTCCCCTCTTCTGGCTCCAACCAGCGCAACGGTGATACCCGGCTGACGGAGGGTCCAGGCAATAACCAGCTGCGAGAGAGTTATCCCTTTCTCTGCGGCCAGAGGCTTGATTTGATCGAGGAACTGGTTGATGCGGATCAGGTTGTTGATCTTAAAATGGGGCGTATCGGGCCTGGAGTCCCCGGGTGAAAATGGGTAATCGGGAGTGATCTTTCCTGTCAGTAGTCCGCGCTGGAGCGGGCTGTAAGCCAGAATGCTGCAATGATTTTCCAGGCACCAGGGGACAATCTCCTCTTCAATATCACGGCGTACCATGCTGTAAGGTACCTGGTTCGAGCTAAGTTCAATCACACGGGAAGCTGCTTCCATCTGGTCCACCGAATAATTGCTCACTCCGGCGGCCCTGATCTTTCCCTGCGCGAGCAGTACCTGAAACGCCTCCATGGTCTCCTCAACAGGGGTGGTCGGATCGGGCCAGTGTACCTGGTAAAGGTCGATATAATCGGTACCCAGTCGCCGGAGGCTCGCTTCACACTCCGCAATAACGCTCTCCTTTCCTGAATATTTATAAATATCCCGCTGGACCCCGTTGTTATCATTGGTGGTAAAATAGTACTCCCCACGGGCCTCTTCCCAGCGCATCCCGCATTTGGTCAGTATCTCAAACCGGTTCCGTTTCCCCCTGACAGCCTTGCCTACAACCGACTCTGAATGCCCGAATCCGTAAACGGGGGCTGTGTCAATGGAAGTAATTCCATGATCGAGGCAGGCATCGATGGCACGGACCGAATCCTTTGTTTTGGATCCGCCCCACATCCATCCTCCGATGGCCCATGCTCCCAGGGTAATGGTCGAAACGGATAATTCCGATTTTCCTAAGGTCTGCCTTTTCATGACTATTGGTTTTGTTTCACTTTAACTGCATAAGTACGGGGAATGTAGTTATCATAACTGAGACACACTTCCCGCGAAAAATCGATCGCCTGTCCGATAAGCTGCCCCCAGGTGGAGAGGTCCAGGTTAAGGATTTGCTCCTTCTTCAAGCCATGTTGCCAGATACCGTAAAGCAAACCCGCATTGAAAGTATCTCCGGCACCGATGGTACTGACGGGTTCGATCTGATCCACATCCAGTTGCATCTGCAGCATATCACTTCTCAGGTAAACACCCCGGGAACTGGCGGTGTAAACAAGCACCCCTGCAAAAGGCCTCACACTTTCCCAGGCATCATCCGGATTATCCACCCCGAAAATATTTTGCAGGTCCTCATCCGATGCCCTGACAATGGTTGCATATTCCATGTTTTCAGTGATGGCTGCCATGAGTTCATCCCGGCTGGAGGCGTGGGAACTTCGGAAGTTGGGATCGTAAAGTATAGTCATTCCTGCTTCAGCAGCCTGCTCCAGCAACTCCCTGACCCTGGGGCGTATCTCGGGATTAAGGGCATAAAAAGAGCCAAACAGCAACAGGTCATCCCGCTTAAACGGAGGAAATTCAATGGCCAGCCGCTGCTGCGGGTAATCCTTGTAAAACTGATAGGATGCATTGCGCCGGTCATCCAGGAAGGCCAGTGCGATGGCCGACTGGCCCTGATCATACCGGGCAATATAACCGGTATTCACCCCGTTTTGATTCATAAACCCCTGGATAAGGTCACCCACCCTGTCCTTACCCGTTTCACTGATAAAGGTAACGGGGGCCCCCAGCCGTCCCAGCGTGACAGAAGCATTGAAGGAAGAGCCTCCGGGCCTGGCCACCCTGGGCTGACCCTCCCTGAAAATGATATCCAGCAGCGTCTCTCCCACTGCATAAATGTGTTGTGCCATTGCATCTATTTTACAAGGCGTGAGATAGCTTTGAACTGATCGGTCCCGGCCACCCTGGCAAGTTCAAAAAGGATAGATTCACAAGTGGTTATGATGGCGCCTTCTGCACGCATTCTTTCTAAAGCTACACGCTTATCATCAGGATTGCGGGAGGAGATACAATCCTCCACCACAACTGGCAGATAACCTGACCCAACCAGGTCATTCACCGTTTGCATCACACATACATGTGCCTCTATTCCGCTGATAATTATTATATTGCGCCCGGCCTTATCCAATGGTTCCATAAAGGCAGGCTCATCGCAACAGGAAAAAGCAATTTTTTCAATGGCTTCCGGTCCTCCCAGGGCTTCCTTAACCCGTGGAAGCGTGTATCCAAGTCCCCTGGGATACTGTTCCGTAAACATGAGGGGGACTTCCAGTACCCGGAGCCCTTCATAAAGCATGGTACATTTGCGTAATAACGCCTCTTTCCGGTCCATGTGCGGGAAGAGTTTCTCCTGGATATCAATGGCCAGGCCAAGGCATCTCTCTTTATCTATTCTCATTGCCTGCTTCTCTTGATTTTTGTCCCAGATAACCGCCATGATGCCTTTTGGCATAATCCATGGTTGTGAATCCGATCCTTTTCATGAGCACCACCACCAGCACATCCCCGATAACAGCCATGGCCGTTGCAGATGTGGTCGGTGTCAGACCCAGCGGACAAACCTCTTCGGGGTCGCCCGTATTGAGTACCAGGTCCGACTTCCTGGCCAGTTCACCATCCGGGTTTCCGGTAATAATAACCACAGGGATATCCGGATAGAGATCACCCGTCAGTTCAACCAGCTCCAGAATCTCCCTGGTCCTGCCTGAATTGGAAAACACCAGCAACAGGTCGTTCTCCCTGACGACCCCCAGGTCTCCGTGCTGTGCTTCACTGGGATGAAGAAAGAGGGAGGGTGTACCTGTTGAACTCAGGGCAGTGGCCACATGGTGGGCCACATGGCCGGCTTTTCCCATTCCGCTGGCAATGATCTTTCCTCCTTTTACATGTACACGTTCATGTACCAGTTCCACGACCCTGGTATATTCCCCGGTAACGGGAATAGCGCGGATGGCATCTGCCTCTCTTTCCAGGATAGTGTTTATGTCATCACGAAGATCACCGGTCATTTTTCTGTTTCAAATTGACAGAAATCAAAGGTAATATTATTATGGATTCGCGCTACTCTTTACATTTCTGCTGACCGAGTTCTCTTATAATTTCTTCAGTTGTTACGATCCTGGCATAGTTGCCCTGCAGGGTCTGCAGGGTGGAATATTGAACATTTCTGGCCGGAATAATATATTCCTCATATTGCAGTGCCCGCGTTGCGCAGGCATCTGATGCCAGCAGGCAGGTAAAACCAAGATCATGGGCGGCCCTCACCGCAGCTTCCACGCACAGATGAGTCTGCATACCGCAAAAAAGCAACTGCTCCACAGAGTCTGCCACCAGCATTTCCAGTAATGGGGTATCCAGAAAGGCATTGATCTGGTCCTTGGAAATAACCACCTCATCTTCAATCGGTTTAACATAACTATGAATGGCCCCTCCCGGTTCAGTATTGTGACGGACATGATAAACAGGCAGGTCACTTTTCCTGAAATAATTCAGCAGCAGGCCGGCATTCATTCCGGCAAGTTCCGGATCCTCCAGCTGAAGCTTTCCTCCCGGAAAATAGCATTCCTGAATATCAATGATGATCAGTGCCATTTTCTGGCCGTACAGGGAAATTCCTGCGGTCAGTACCAGGATCAGCAGAATGACAGGCGAACGGAGATGCATACCTCACCATTGAGATTGGTTCACAATTTAAGGAATTGATAGCAATCAATCAAGATATGGCACCAGCATCCTGCAGTATCAGGTAAAATATTAAACAGCATCGCGACACCACATTCTCTTTCAATTTAATACCATTGCCCCTTTCTATGTTTTGATTCGTAATTATATTACTTATATTTGCATCAAAGTTCCAGTAATGACATTACATCCAAATCCAGAAACAAGGTTGGGGAGTAACAGGATCGACCGGTCCGGATGAGAATGGTATGAACTGATATGTTTGAAAACCGTTCTCATTACATACAGGAGAGCGGTTTTTTTTACAGGATCAAACTGAAAGCGGATATGAAAAATATAAGACCTGCGCATGAGGGGTTATACAGAGGTGCGTTTGAGCATGACAATTGTGGTATAGGATTCGTAGCACATCTGAAGGGGAAGCAATCGCACGATATCATCAAAAGGGGCCTGGAGACCCTGGTCAACATGACCCACCGTGGCGCTGAAGGTGCGGATAGTAAAACCGGGGATGGAGCAGGGGTTATGATACAGATTCCCAGGGATTTCTATCTTATGCAGGGATTTTCTATACCTCATGAGGGACAATTTGGTACCGGCCTGGTATTTCTTCCCCGGGATCCCGCCGAAGCCAAAAAATGTGAAGAGATACTGGTGCAGTTTGTCAACCATGAAGGTGTTAACCTGATCGGGTTCAGGGAGGTCCCCCGGGATAACAGCACCATAGGTGATATTGCCAGGAGCGCCGAACCCAACATGAAACAGATTCTGCTGGGGGCCGACCTTCCCCAGGAAGATCTGGAGCGCAGGCTCTATATTATCCGGAAAAAAACCGAAAAGTATATAGCGGCTTCCAGACTGAAACAAAAGCATTTCTTCTACCTGCCCAGCCTTTCAACCAGGATCCTGATCTATAAGGGCATGCTGACTTCGGAACAGCTGGGTGAGTATTACCTTGATCTGCAGGATAAAAGAATGGAAAGCG
>JANTFK010000149.1 GCA_024763595.1 Bacteroidales bacterium
TGGCTTTTCAAAAAGCGACGATAAATATGCACCGGAAAGAACGCTGTAGATATCTTGGGAAATGTCACTCAGCTGTGACATCAGAATTTACTGAAAAGAGGGTGCCGGTTTTGCAGGGGCATCTTCGATCCGGGAAAAAACCCAAATTATGCTCACTAACCCCCGGCAAGCCCCGGTAAGCTATGGAAAACCTTTTACGCTGTTTATGCGCGGTTAATGCGCGCGCAAAATTCAAAAAAATTTTGGGGTAACTCCAGTTATTGTGAGAAAAGAATAAATTGTATATTTCAACCCTTGAAATATTTTCATTCATCACATTATATTAATCTGTAATTCAATTATTTACCATGCATAAAATTGCGACATATACGATTACTATATTATTATTAGTCTCCTGTCAGCCACGGTTTGACGAGCAGATCACCCCACAGGAGATTAAAGAGCACATCAACTATCTGGCTTCCGATGAGCTGAAGGGCCGTTACCCGGGTACCCCTGAAGACCGGTTGCTTGCGGAATATATTACATCGGAATTTACACAGGCCGGACTTTCCCTTTATGAAAAGAAGGGATTACAGCATTTTGATATCATCACCTCCATGGAGGCAGGCCCAGATAACCTGCTCTCTTTTGGTGAAACAAGGTTGACCATGGACAGTGATTATCGCCCTTTGGCTTTCAGTGCATCGGGTACGGTCAGTGCAGAGGTGGTATTTGCCGGCTATGGTTTCCAGTTTGATGACGGCAAACTTAGCTGGGACGATTTCCAGGAAGTAAATGTAAACGGGAAATGGGTTATGTTATTCAGGGGTGTACCCGGTAAACAGGATGGCTCCTCACCCTATGTAAACTACAGTGAAGATCGTGGTAAAGCACTCCTGGCTGCAGACCTGGGAGCATCAGGGGTTATCCTTGTATCGGGCAGTGAATTCGATCCGGAAGATAAACTGGATGAACTGAAAGGCAGGCAACACCCCCTCACCATTCCGGTGATACAGATGAGCCGTACAGCAGCTGACCGGCTGCTGGCAGATGCGGGATCCGACAGCCTCGCGCACTATGAAGCTGAGATTGCTGCCACCCTGCAACCTATATCCTTTCATACCGGTCTGGAACTGCTTGGTCATGTGGATCTCCATCCAAAAAAGGTGGAAAGTTTCAATACCATCGCCATCTTAAAGGGATCTGATCCCGTGCTTAAGAAACAGTTTGTTGTGGTTGGGGCCCACCACGACCATTTGGGCATGGGAGGACCGGGAACCTCCTCCCGTGTCCCTGATACGATCGCTGTTCACTATGGCGCCGACGATAATGCTTCGGGAGTAGCGGGTGTGATGGAGCTTTCTGAATACATGGCCGGGAGATCACCTGCACGAAGCATGGTTTTCACAACATTTGGTGCCGAGGAGATGGGATTGATCGGATCCAGGTTCTTCACTGAACATCCACCGGTCGATCTCTCCATGGTTCAGGTGATGATCAATCTGGATATGTTGGGACGGCTCAACGAAGAGAGACAACTTCAGATAGGCGGGATTGGCACCTCACCCGGATTCAGGTCGCTGCTGGATTCACTCAACGGTTCCTTCCACTTCAACATGAAGTACTCCAATGAAGGTTACGGGCCTTCCGACCATGCATCATTTTATGCAAAAGATGTACCTGTGCTTTTCATATCAACCGGCGCACATCCTGACTATCATACACCCCGCGACCGGCCCGATGCCATTAATATTGAAGGAGAACAGGAAGTACTCACTTTCGTTGCCGGGATTTTGGAAGTACTGGCCGACCGGAAAGATAAAATTGCATTTACCGAGGCCGGGCCCAAAGTGAAGGGATCTTCCCGTGGCCGGTACGGAGGTGTCACGCTGGGCCTGATGCCCGATGTAACTTATGAAGGAACCGATGGCATGCCGGTTATGTTTGTAACCGATGGGAAACCGGCTGCTGTAGGTGGTATTCAAAAGGGAGATACCATCGTATCCATCGAAGGGAAAAAAGTGGGCAACATTTATGATTACATGAGTCGGCTGAAACAACTCAGGGAGGGAATGGATATTGTGGTCTCCGTCAAACGGGGGGAGGATGTCATGGATTTGGTGATCCGCCTGTAAACAGACATCAAAAACAGATTCATATGAAATATAAAAAAGTATTGCTCTGGATCCTGGCAGTTATCATCTCACTGGCTGCCATGGTATATCAAAGGATGACCGGCCCCACCTATCCAAAGGATATTCACTTTGTATACGAAGGGACGGAATATAAAACAGAGCTCCCACGCAGCCATGGAGGGATTACAGATTGCCCTGTGGAGCTTAAACTTCCCGAACCGTTCAACGGAAAAATCATCTGGAGAAAGTTCCCGGCCGGACAGGCCTGGGACACCCTCTCACTGGTCCGGACAGGGGACTCGCTGAAAACAGCACTCCCCCATCAGCCTCCGGCCGGCAAACTGGAATACAGGCTGGAACTCAGTGCCAATGGCCGTCCCGTCAACCTGGGAGAAACAGAACATGTGGTGATAAGGTTTAAAGGAGCAGTACCCGGCTGGGCACTGCTCCCCCATGTGCTGCTCATGGTGCTGACCGTAATCTGGTCCATGGTAACCATATTCTTTGCCCTGGCCAATTTCCCCGAATTTAAAAAACACGTGGGTATCACCACCATCCTGTTGCTGATCGGAGGGTTTATTCTGGGCCCTGTGGTGCAGAAGTACTCCTTTGGACAGTTCTGGACCGGGTGGCCACTGGGTGAGGATCTTACTGATAATAAAGTGCTCTTTGCACTGATTGCATTTCTGATTGCCTGGGCAGTGAGAAACAAACCTTACGGCAGATGGGTGGCCGTGGGTGCAGCCCTTGTTATGCTGGCCGTTTACCTGATACCACACAGCATGAACGGTTCAGAAATGGACTATGAGACCGGAGAGGTCGTTACCGGAGCCATTATCCTGCTGCCCGTACTTTTCAGACAACAACTGTCAAGCTCTCAAAATCTTCAAGCATGAAAAAATATCAGTGTGCAGTTTGCGGCTATGTGTATGATCCCGAGGAAGGGGATCCGGATGGAGGTATCGCGCCAGGTACTGCTTTTGAAGATATTCCTGATGACTGGCACTGCCCGGTTTGTTATGTTACAAAATCCGATTTTGAACCGGTAGAGTAACCCTGAGCGCGGAGCACAGAGCGCGGCGCACGGAGCACGGAGCACAGAGCACAGAGCACGGAGCACTACTTACCCGGTGTCTGCTCAAGCAAAGCCAGCAAATAGCGCCAGAACTTGTCTACCGTCCCGATATCAATACGCTCTTCCGGTGTATGGGCACCCTTGACAGTGGGGCCGAATGAGATCATATCCAGATGGGGGTATTTCTGCAGAAACAATCCACACTCCAACCCTGCGTGGACAGCTTTTACCACCGGATCCCTGTCAAATACTGCCCTGTAGACCCGCTCCGAGATCTTCAGCACCTGTGACGACATATCCGGCTTCCAGCCAGGGTATCCTCCGGAATGACGCACCCTGGCACCCATGAGGGTGAAAAGGGCATTCATCCTATCTGCTATATCCTGACTGGCTGATTCCACACTGCTGCGCTGACTGGTCACAATTTCCAGTGTATCTTCTCCTGTATACCGCACTGCAGCCAGGTTGGTAGAAGTTTCCACCAGCCCCTCAATTTCCTGGCTCATGCCAATTACGCCGTGCGGACATGCGTATAATGTGTTGAAGAGTCTCTGCTGGTACTTCCTCCCCATCACAGTCTCAGGTAATTCGGCCGGTTCAAGCGTCAAATGAAGATCCGGTTCTACCGCAGCCAGTTCCTGCTTAATAATATCTGCAAACGAATCAAAGTAGACACGCAGCAGTTCAAGGCTCTTTGCAGGAAGGGTAATCAAAGCCACAGCCTCCCTGGGAATGGCATTTCTCGCCTTCCCTCCCTCCATTTTTGCAAGCCGGATATTAAACTGCTGCCGGGCGTTCCAGAGAAACCGGTTCAGAATCTTAATGGAGTTGCCCAGCCCTTTGTGTATCTCGTCCCCGGAATGGCCGCCCCGGAGTCCTCCCACAGCCACGGAAAGGGCAATGGTATTCCTTTTAATTCGCTTTTTCTTGTACCTGAAGGTGGCAACAGTATCTATACCCCCTGCACAGCCAATAAAGATCTCGCCTTCGTCCTCCGAGTCCAGGTTCAGCAATATCGACCCTTTTAAAAAGCCGGGTTGGATCCCCAGTGCACCGGTCATACCACTCTCTTCATCTACTGTAAAAAGAGACTCCAGGGGGCCATGCGGGATATCATCAGAAGCCAGAATGGCCATGGAGGCAGCTATCCCTATTCCGTCATCCGCCCCCAGGGTGGTACCCCTGGCTTTGATCCAGCCATCATCCACATAGGCCTGAATGGGATCACGGTTAAAATCATGCTTTACATCTGCATGTTTCTCCCCTACCATATCAACATGCGACTGGAGGATCACACCCTTTCTATTCTCCATGCCCCTGGTGGCCGGTTTTGAAATTAAAAGATTACCTGCCTTATCAAGCTTATGTACCAGATGATGTTCCCTGGCAAAGGCTTCCAGGTATGCGATAATTTTCTCCTCATGCCCGGAAATTCTCGGGATAGCGAGTATTTCATTAAAATAGTTCCAAACCTCGTGCGGATGGAGCTCGGTGATTTGTTGCATCTACGGATTGAATAAATGGCTGTTTGGTCATACAAATGACCCATTAAAATCCTACTTTTGGCAAATATACTATTTCTGAAATCTCTAACTAAACTGTTTATAAACATGAAGCAAAGAACCATTGTCGCACTTCCGGGAGATGGCATTGGAAGGGTGGTACTGGAAGAGACCATCAGGGTGCTGGACAAAGCCGGTTTTAATGCCCGCTATGTGGAGGGAGATATCGGCTGGGAATTCTGGAAGAGAGAAGGGAACCCATTGCCCGGCAGAACCATTGAACTGCTGGAAAAACATAAGATCGGACTCTTTGGCGCAATTACCAGTAAACCCAAGGATGCAGCAGCTGCCGAACTGGATCCTTCTCTGAAGGACAAAGGCCTGGTCTATTCAAGTCCCATCGTGGGCCTCAGGCAGCATTTTAACCTGGATGTCTGTATCCGGCCATGCAGGACCTACAAAGGGAACCCGTTAAATTTTATCCGCCGGGGTCCGGACAACACCATAGAGGAGCCGGAAGTGAATGTGACGATCTTCAGGCAAAATACTGAAGGCTTATACGGTGGTGTGGAATGGAGCAACCCGCCGGAAATGGTCTATAAAGGATTGGCCTCCCATCCGAAGTTCATACAGAACTTCGGAGATGTTCCGGTGGAGGAACTCTCCATCTCGACCAGGATCTTCACCAAAAAAGCCACGGAACGTATTCTGAGGGCCGCATTTGATTATGCACGGAAACACAACTACAAAAGCGTTACCGTTTGTGAGAAGCCCAATGTGATCAGGGAGACCTCGGGGATGATGTACAAAATGGCGCAAATAATCCAGGCCACGGATTATGGTGATATTGAACTATGGAACACCAACATTGATGCCCAGATGATGTGGCTGACCAAGAATCCTGAAATTTACGGGGTTATTGTAGCCGGGAACATGTTCGGGGATATTGTCTCGGACGGGTTTGCCGGACTGATCGGGGGACTTGGTTTTGCATGCAGCGCCAACCTGGGTGAAGAGGTCGCGGTGTTCGAACCCACTCACGGTTCGGCACCCAAATATGCGGGTTATCCGGTGAGTATCGTCAATCCCATTGCCATGATGGAATCGGCCTGTATGATGCTGGACCATATCGATGAAGGTGAGATTGCGTTGCGCATCAGGAATGCCATTGCAAAGGTGATCATGGAAGGGAAGGTACGTACATACGATATGATGAAGATGGCCGGAAAGGCTGATGTGATAAATCATGGCGCTGCATCCACCAGGCAAATGGCCGATGCCGTCATTGCCAGCTTATAATAAATAATAACCAATCAATCAACCACGATCAAATCTTATCTATGACAACGATCAAACCTGAAATACTGGAATTATGGCCGGAGATCGAATGGATAACTGATCCCGGACTGCGCAGTAAAACAGCAAAGGTATGGGAAAAGGCACTCGAGCGAAGTGTACTGACCATCGGGGACCTGAACAGGATCCCCTTTACCCTGCTGTGCGGACCCGACCTGAAAGTCACCTTCATGGACCATAAAAGAGCAGTGGTCCATATTGCCCGTGACAGTGGCAACAAAATGAATGAATTTTTCGGTGATGCGTTACCGGTGGATATGGATGTGCTCATTTCCGGAGCCATCCTGGCCGATGTGGGTAAACTGCTGGAGTATGTACTGGATGAAAACGGCCATGCCATACAGGGCACCTATGGGAGGTTATTGCGTCACCCTTTCTCAGGAGTGTCCCTCGCCGAAAGCTGTGGCATCCCTCCTGAGGTCTGTCATATCATTGCAGCACATGCCGGTGAAGGAGATATGGTAAAACGCAGTACAGAGGCATATATCGTGCACCATGCCGATTTTATGACTTTCCTGCCCTTTAAACAGAGAAACGCTCTATAAAGGAGCACTTTCACAGACTCAGCATGGGCCTTCCCATCCTGAAACAGGAGTAAGAGAAACACAGATAATATGAACAATTGTTTAAATACCATAGAGGGGTTCACAAAACTTATTGATGAGATTTCAAGCTAAAAAATTTAGTACAAAAGATCTTGCTCAAACTTTTCAAATATAAAGGATCATTCCTTGAAGCGGGCAATCATGCCCGCTTCTGGACTTCCACAGAGAGAGGTATTGCGACAGCCTGGTCCCGGGTCCTGGTTTTTGAATACACATGGGTGCAATGGGCGGATTACGCCAAAAATGACGGATTTTCGGTTCGTTGCATCAAGAATTGAGTGCTAATCATGAGATAAATAGATCATTACCTATGAAAAATTCAGCATTGTTTTTTTGTCTGCTAGTACTTCCTTTTTTGAGTGATGCTCAGGACTCTGGAGTTGTACCTCTTGGCAACAATTTCTTATATCGCGGAGTAGAAAATCCCATTAAAGTTATAGTTGAGGGTTATTCATGTGATTCTTTAGCAGTTACTTCAAACATGAATCTCCGTCGTCTCTCTGGCTGTAAATATTCTGTAGTCCCCATGAATCAGCATACCGGGATTTTCAAAGTCAGTGCGCTTCGCGAAGGTGATACAGTCTTCATTGGCGCACATAGATTCAGATTGTGGACTACTCCTGATCCTGAAGCAAATGTGGAAGGATCTTTTGACGGAGGAATCAGTATTGGTGTTCTTAATAGAACCAGGCGCATTAGCGCAGAACTAGCCCGAGTTTACGGGTTATGATGTAACAGCTAAGATAATCAATTGACGAACAACTGAATACAGCATTCAATTCCTGCCCCCTAAATTATTGTTT
>JANTFK010000150.1 GCA_024763595.1 Bacteroidales bacterium
AGGCAAAGTCAATGAATTGTTTTTTCCAACATAAAAAAAACCGTATATTGGCCCGGGTTAACACCATTGTAAAGAAAGGTAACACGATGTCGGTTGTACGTTTTGGGGTCTCATTTGAAAAGGAGGTGCTGGATGCCCTGGATGAATATGTCCTGGAGAATAAATTCTCCAACCGCTCCCAGGCGTTGCGGCAACTGGTCAACCGCCATATTGTGGAGAAGAAATGGTTGTGCAATAACCGCGTTGCCGGTGCGGTGACCCTCGTTTATGATCATCATAAAAGGGAAATAGCAACACGTCTAGGGGAGATCCAGCGGCAATATACAGATGAGATCCTTTCTGTGCAGCGATTTACTTTAAATGAGGACTACAGCATGGAGGTGGTTGCATTGAACGGGATCTCCAGGCGACTGACAGAACTCGCCGAGAAACTGATTTCGGAAAAGGGGATACAACATGGGAAGCTGATCATGTCCCGGTTCGATTGAAAAAATGGATGGAAATGTGAGATAGCATGGAATTGAGTAAAGAAACAGTGGCCGGGCTGGAAAAGCTGAAGCAATGGTTCGATAACAGGGAGGGATCCATTGTTGCCTTTTCAGGCGGGATCGATTCTTCCCTGGTGCTTTATCTGGCAAGAGTGTGGCAGGGAAAGGAGCGGGCCATTGGTGTGATCTCCAGATCTGAAAGCCTGAAAACAAGGGATTTTGAACTGGCTCAATCTTTCAGCAGGCAGTTTGATATCCATATGGAGGTGATTGTCACCCGGGAACTGGAGGATGAACGGTACAACAGCAATCCGCTGGACAGGTGCTATTTTTGCAAGGAGCACCTCTATTCTGATCTTCAAATAATTGCAGAGAAGTATCCCGGTTTTGCAGTGCTCAATGGGAACAATGCCGATGACTACGGTGATTACCGGCCCGGCATGAAAGCTGCTGATAAATATGAAGTCCATGCACCACTGGCAGAGTGCCGGATAACCAAAACGGAAATCCGGGAGATAGCCAGGTATTTCAAACTACCCAACTGGGATAAACCTGCCAGTCCCTGCCTCAGTTCCAGGATACCTTACAACCATAAGATTACCAGGCAGAAACTGGATGCAATTGAACAGGCTGAGACGTTGTTGAATAGATTTGGTTTTGACGACGTCAGGGTACGCCATTATGGTGACCTGGGCAAGATAGAGGTGAATAAAAAGGATCTTCCAAAACTGATGGAAGTAAAAGACACTGTCATTGAACAGATCAGGCAGATTGGATTTGACCAGGTGGTGATTGATGAGGAGGGCCTGGTATCGGGAAAGCTGAACAGGGGTATGGTTAACTAGTTGAACAGGGATACAGATAAATAAAAGAGATACGTGAAAAAGATATTGTATTACGATTGTTTTGCCGGCATTAGCGGCGACATGAACCTGGGGGCCCTGGTGGACCTGGGGGTGGATCCGGGGCACCTGGAGAAGGAGCTGGGAAAACTGAATATTGAAGGATTCAGGCTGGCGATGGAAAAGGATAAGCGCAAAGGGATCAGTGGTACCCGGGTTTCCGTGGTGATTGATAACCCGGAGAATGAGAAGCACAGACACCTGCGCGATATTGAAAAACTGATTAATGAGAGCACCCTGTCCGAAGAGGTACAATCAAAATCCCTCTCCATTTTTAACAGGGTTGCCACAGCCGAAGCCAAAGTACACAACATCGCCATCAATGAAGTTCATTTCCATGAGGTCGGAGCACTGGATTCCATTGCCGACATTGTGGGTGCAGCGATTTGTCAGGCCTATCTTGAAGTGGATGAGATTCAGGCATCACCGGTACAGCTGGGGGGAGGGTTTGTGGAGTGTGCCCACGGTACCATGCCGGTACCCGCTCCTGCCACTGCTGAGATTCTCAGGGGTATTCCGGTGCGTACCGGGCTTATTGATTATGAGGCCACCACGCCTACCGGTGCGGCCATCCTGGCGGCTACTGTGGATCATTTCAGGGAGGAAACAGATTGGGTAATATCTGCCACCGGATATGGTATAGGTCAACGGGACGGGAAAATCCCCAATGTACTACGGGTTTACCTGGGAGAAACCGGTGTGTCTGAAAAGAAAGACCTGGTGGAGAAGGAGGCTGTAATGCTGGAGTGCAACATGGATGATATGAATCCGGAGTGGTATGCGTATATCTCCGATCTGCTTTTCGAAGCGGGTGCTGCGGATGTCTACACGACACCTGTGGTAATGAAAAAATCGAGGCCGGGTCATATGCTCAGTGTATTGTGTGACCGGGGCAAAACGGGAAAAGTGAAGGAGATCCTCTTTACCGGTACATCCACCATCGGGTTGCGGGAATATCCTGTAAATAAAAATATGTTGCGCAGGGAGATGGTGGAGGTGAAGACCAGGTATGGTAAGGTGGATGTGAAACGAAGTTATTATAACGGCAGGGTGGTCAATGAGAAACCTGAATTCGAGCAGTGCCGCCTGCTGGCAAAAAAGTACCATATTTCCCTGGAAGAGATCCGGAAGGAAGTATATAAGAACCTGTAATGGATAAAAGAGACATTATTAAACTGCTGGAACAGTATAACCAGGGAAAACTGGATCAGGATCAAATGGTTGAGAGGATCTCTGCCCTGGGAATGGAAGAGCTGGGTTTTGCGACCATTGATACGGGAAGGTACCGAAGGACCGGTATTCCTGAGGTGATCTATGCGGAAGGCAAAACCCCGGAACAGGTAGCGGATATTGCGCTGCGTTTGCATCATCGCGGTATTCCTGTAATGGCCACCAGGGCCAGCCGGGAAGTGTATGATGCAATTCGAAAAGGTATACCGGGAGCCAAATACCATGATCTTGCCCGTGTTGTTATATTTCAGCCGGAGCAGCGGGAAATAACACAGCAATATATCGCTGTGGTTTCTGCAGGGACCTCCGATATACCGGTTGCTGAAGAGGCGGCCCTTACTGCAGAATTCCTGGGTAACAGGGTGGAGCGGGTCAATGATGTGGGTGTGGCGGGAATACACAGGTTGTTTCACAAGATGGAGCTGATCCGGAAGGCCAGTGTGATCATTGTGGTTGCCGGAATGGAGGGTGCACTGGCAAGCGTGATTGGGGGACTGGTGGATAAACCGGTGATCGGTATTCCTTGTAGTGCAGGGTATGGCGCCAATTTCGGAGGCGTTTCAGCACTTTTATCCATGCTTAACAGCTGTGCCAGTGGTGTGAGTGTGGTAAATATTGATAATGGTTTCGGGGCAGCCTGCCAGGCGCATCTGATCAATAAACAGTGTAACCATGAGTGAGATGTCGTTACTGCTAATGTCGGCAGCTACAGTAGGGTTTATCCATACCCTGCTGGGTCCCGACCACTACCTTCCTTTTATTGTTTTAAGCAGGGCCCGTAAGTGGAGCCGGACAAGGACGCTCTGGATTACCTTTATTGCAGGGGTGGGACATGTGACCGGCTCTGTGATCCTGGGATTGATCGGGATCGCTTTGGGAATCAGCCTTGGAAAACTTGAGGCCATTGAATCGCAACGGGGAAGTATAGTGGCCTGGATGTTGATTGCTTTTGGCATCCTTTATACGGTTTACGGGGTGTACAAGTATTACAGGCGAAGTGCTCATGTTCACCTTCCCGCATTCCTTCGCCCCAAATCGATCCGTCACAATGATCTGCATCTTTCCAATGGCGATCTTGAAAATGAAGATAGAGCGGGCAGGATGACCCCGTGGATTCTTTTTTTGATTTTTGTATTCGGACCCTGCGAGGTGCTGATTCCCATGCTGGTCTATCCGGCTGCGGAGCATAATGGCCTGGGCGTTTTTCTTGTGGCACTGGTTTTCGGAATCGCCACCGTGGGAACCATGTTGCTTGTGGTGATGCTTGGCTACCAGGGTTTCTCCATGGTCAGGTTCAAAGGGAAGGAACACCAGTTACACCTCTTTGCAGGCCTGGTAATTCTGCTGGCCGGTTTGGGTATGCAGTTCCTGGGATTATAGGATCATGCGTACTCCGCTTCAGTGGCCGTAGAGGTCCACCAGACTGCAATGTCGCCCAGTCCTGAAGATGTATATGTGTACCACACCATTCCGGCAGGTAATGCTGAGAATTGTGAAGCATTTGTGGCCCCGGTATTGGGTTCGTTCCAGGGTGGTTTTTCAGTGAATTTTAGTGCTCCGCCAACTCCGGCTCCCCACCACCCGGTACTGCAGTGGCAGTGGCAGATGCCACAGGGGTTCCGATGGAGAACCGGCCGGAACCGGCAACAGGTTGATGCTGGTTCATGTCAGCGGTTCCGATAATGGTCCAGATCAGGTCGGATACCCATATACCTATGGCTGTAATGCCAAGCACTTCGGACGCGATATCCTGCCTGTCAGTTCACTATTTATTTTCGATCTTATAGAGATAGTTGCTGGTTCGGATCAGCAGGGCTCCGTCTACCATGGCAGGTGTGGCCCAGATTGCCCCTTCAAGTCTGTTCCTGCTTAATAATTCCGGTTTGGGACCTGCGGCAAAGACCAGGGTTTCTCCACGGGTGGAGCTAACATAGATACGACCTTCTGCATACAAAGGAGAGGAGTTGAATTTTCCTTTCAGCGGTACCGACCAGCTTACGGCTCCATCACTGGCCCTGAGTCGGTAGAAGACTCCTTTGGAATCAACGGTATAGAGGTAGCTATCCACGAAAACCGGTGTGGAGAGCTGTAAAACAGGGGCTTTCATCCTCCAGCGGATGTGTGTTTTACTGATATCCCCCTCTCCATCGGGATCAACAGCGAACAGTTCTGCATACTTCCTGCCATCCTCTCCGGTGACAAAACTGGTGTAGAAAAAAACCAGCCCCCCGCCTTTTACCGGCATGGCGATGGTGGAGTCCTCCCCCTGAGTCACGCGCCAGACCTCTTTTCCTGTTTCAGGGTCGTAAGCGATGCAAACCGCAGAACCATTGCTGATCATTAACTCCCGGCCTTTTACATTTACAATGACAGGGGTGATGTATGCTTTTTTCCCGATTTCAGCCATTTGATCATACAACGCTCTCGGCCGTTCGGTTTTCCAGAGCGTTTTGCCGGTCTGTTTATCCAGTGCCAGGATGTATTGAACATCTGAGCCTTCCATATGAACGATCAGTTTATCCCTGTATAGCAACAGGGAGGAGCCCGGTCCCTGGACATGCTCACACTGCAGATCGGTTCTTTCCCATATGGTCTCTCCGGTGACGCTGTTCAGACAGGCGGTACCATAACGGCCAAAATGGATGTAGGCCCTGCCATCTTCAATGGCTGGAGTGGGCGTGGCATAAGAGTTGACGGCATGGATCCGGTATAAGGTCGAAGGAGTGAATACCACGCGGTTAAGTAGATATTTACCACGCTCCAGGTCGATACAAACGGCCCTCATTTCTTTCTTCTCCCTGCTGGCAGTGGTCAGCCAGACCTGATTTCCGAGTACTACCGGTGATGACCAGCCTTTTCCTTCAATGGGTACTTTCCAGGAGATGTGGGTGGAGTCGTTCCAGGTGACCGGGAATCCGCTGTCAAAGGAGATACCGTTGAGCTCAGATCCCCTGAAATGGGTCCATGACGATCTATGTTCCTGGGCAGAAGCCAGTAGATGAAAGGTCCATAAGAGGACCAAAAAACAGATCCTTCGACCAGATCTTTTCATGACTGAATAATGTGAGTTACTTTTCGAAAGCTGCATCAAAATCAACTTCCGAGGGTGGGAAATCGACCTTTTTAACAAATTCACATGCCTCTTTGGCTCCAAACTCGCGATCCATCCCGCTGTCTTCCCACTCCACCGAAAGTGGACCCTTGTATCCTGTCCGGTTCAGTGCCCTGATAATCTCCTCAAACCGGATTTTTCCATGACCCGGGGAGCGGAAGTCCCAGTACCTTCCGGGGGCACCGAATTCGGTGTGCCCCCCGAAAACACCTGCTTCTACAGGTACACCGGACCAATACACATCCTTCATATGAACATGAAAGATGCGTTCACGGAAAGTGCTGATAAAAGAGATGTAATCCACCCCCTGGTAGCCCAGGTGAGAAGGATCATAATTGAACCCGAATGCCGGGTGATGGTCAAGTGCCTCCAGTGTCCTTCTGGCCGATGCAATATCGAAGGCAATCTCGGTAGGGTGTACCTCCAGCCCGAATTTTATGCCCAGTTTCCGGTATGCATCCAGAATGGGTTTCCATTGTGCGGCAAATTTCCTGAATCCTTCTTCAATCATGGAAGTGGGTGTGGGAGGGAAACCGTATAAAAGGTGCCAGATGGGACTGCCTGTGAAACCATTCACCACCGGGACTCCCAGTCTGGCAGCTGCCTCACCTGTCCGGATGATCTCTTCTGCGGCACGTTGGTTCACACCATCCGGATCTCCATCCCCCCATACATAATCGGGAAGAATGCTCCTGTGCCGTTCATCAATACGGTCCGAAACGGCCTGCCCCACCAGGTGGGTGGAGATGGCAAAAACCTGCAGGTCATATTTTTCCAGCAGGGCCCGTTTATCCTTGCAATATTGCTCATCGGCCCGGTCCACTTCAAAATGATCCCCCCAGCAGGCCAGTTCAAGACCGTCGTAACCAAATGACCGGGCCTTTTTGCAAAGCGTTTCCAGGGAGAGGTCCGCCCACTGGCCGGTGAACAATGTAACAGCTCGTTTCATCCGTTTGAATGTTTATGGTTAACAAATGATCCTTTGGTATTTATTCAGATTTCCCGGATCCAGATATTCCGGTAGGAGACAGGATTGTTATGATTCTGCAACATCAGGGGCAGTTTGGCCGGGTGTGGCGTATTCTTAGGTTTTCCAATAAACTCAGTTGTCCCCAGTATTTCAACATGGTTCTGGATCAGGACGCCATTATGCAATACAGTGATATAGCCCGAAGATACTTTCGATCCCTCTTGATTGAAAACGGGGGCAGTAAAGATGATATCATAGGTTTGCCATACACCCGGGGGGCAGCAGGCATTCACCAGCGGGCTGTATTGCTTGTAGATGCTGCCCGCCTGGCCATTGTAATATGTTTCGTTTTTATAGGAGTCCAGTACCTGTACTTCATATTTTCCCATCAGGAATATCCCGCTGTTCCCGCGGCCCTGACCCTCTCCAACGATCTCAGAAGGAGTGCGCCATTCAATATGGAGCTGCACATCGCCAAAGCTCCTTTTGGTTCTGATACCCTTTTTAGTCGAGGGTACCACTGTCAGGTATTCCATTGCTTTCCATGTGGCTGCTCCCCCTTCATCTTCATTACTCTCCCATTTATTCAGGTCACCGGGACCTCCATACAGGATGATGGCATCTGAAGGGGGAAGGGTTCCTTTTCCCGGTGTAACAACCGGAGGTTTTTTTGACCAGTCTTCTGTTGCTGCGGGGTCCTGACCGTGTAAATTA
>JANTFK010000151.1 GCA_024763595.1 Bacteroidales bacterium
CCAATGGGATGAAAGAGAGCCAGTTCGGGAAGCCTGTTTTTGGGATTGCCAACTCGTTTACCCAGTTTGTCCCGGGCCACACCCATCTCCATCAGATCGGCCAGGAGGTGAAACAGATCTTTGAGGATGCAGGTTATTTTGCTGCCGAATTCAATACCATTGCCATTGATGACGGGATCGCCATGGGACATGACGGGATGCTCTACTCCCTGCCTTCCAGGGACCTGATTGCCGACAGTATTGAATACATGGCCAATGCACACAAGGTGGATGCACTCTTCTGTATTTCCAATTGTGATAAGATCACCCCGGGGATGCTGATGGCGGCCATGCGGCTGAATATCCCTGTTATATTTGTTTCCGGGGGACCCATGGAGGCCGGGATGGACGGGGATAATGCCTATGACCTGATCGATGCCATGGTGATGGCAGCAGATTCTGCTGTAAGTGATGAGAAGCTGACCCGTATCGAAAAACTGGCCTGTCCCACCTGTGGTTCCTGTTCCGGTATGTTTACCGCCAACTCCATGAACTGTCTCAATGAGGCCATTGGTCTGGCACTTCCGGGAAACGGAACCATCGTGGCCACACATGTGGAGCGGAAAAATCTCTTTATCAGGGCTGCCCATCAGCTGATAAGGAATACAGAGAGTTACTACAACGATGGTAACCTGAAGGTGCTGCCCAGAAGTATTGGCACTTTTGAAGCTTTTGAGAATGCCATGACCCTGGATATTGCCATGGGTGGATCGACCAATACAGTCCTTCACCTGCTGGCCATAGCCCATGAAGCCGGTGTGGATTTTACCATGCAAGATATTGACCGTCTGTCGCGCAATACACCTGTCCTTTGCAAAGTGGCTCCCAGTTCAAAGTACCATGTTGAGGATGTGAACAGGGCAGGGGGGATCCTGGGGATCCTGGCTGAACTGGACCGGGGCGGACTTCTGCACCGTGAGGTCCCGAGGGTGGATGGACAGACCCTGGGAGAGGCTGTTGAATGCCTTGATCTGATCAGTGAGGGGTCCTGCGATGAAACAGAAGAGATCTATTCTGCAGCTCCGGGACGCAGGTTCAATCTCACCCTGGGTTCTCAGGAGGCACGTTATGAAGCGTTGGACCTGGACAGGATAAACGGGTGTATCAGAAACATTAAAAATGCTTACAGTACCGATGGCGGACTGGCAGTGCTGACCGGAAATATTGCGCAAAATGGTTGTATTGTCAAAACAGCCGGTGTTTCAGATAAGATACTGGTTTTTGAAGGGCCGGCGAAAGTGTTTGATTCACAAGACGATGCCAATGAAGCCATACTGGGTGGCCGGGTGGTTGCCGGAGATGTGGTTGTGATACGCTATGAGGGACCACGCGGCGGACCCGGAATGCAGGAGATGTTATACCCTACCTCCTATATCAAATCGAGGCAACTGGGGGAGGAGTGTGCATTGATTACCGACGGTAGGTTCTCAGGAGGCACATCCGGTCTTTCCATCGGTCATATATCTCCCGAAGCAGCAGATGGCGGAGCCATCGGACTGGTGCGGGACGGGGACAGGATCAAAATCGATATCCCGGACAGGAAAATAGATGTGATGCTGGACGGACAGGAACTGGAGAAGCGGCGGCAGGAAGCAGATCAACAGGAGGATGGCTGGAAACCTGCGAGGAACCGGACAGTTTCAAAAGCCCTGAAGGTTTATGCCAGTATGGTTTCGTCGGCCGACCGCGGGGCCATCAGGTTGTTGGATGAATAACAGGTGCAATTATAAAATTTAATAAGGCATGGAAACAGAGACAAAAAAGAAAGCTGCAGCAAATCCGGCTACCGGTAAAACTGTCACCGGTGCAGAAGCAGTCATCCTTTCATTGATAGAGGAGGATGTTGATACCGTTTTCGGATATATAGGCGGAGCGATCATGCCGGTATATGATGCTTTGTACAATTATGAAGACCGCTTGAAACATGTAATGGTGCGGCATGAGCAGGGAGCCATCCATGCAGCCGAAGGTTATGCCAGGATCTCAAGGAAACCGGGTGTGTGTTTTACTACTTCCGGTCCCGGGGCCACAAATCTTGTGACCGGCCTGGCCAATGCCATGCTCGATTCTGTACCCGTGATCTGTATTACCGGACAGGTTGGGGCACCTGCCCTTGGAACCGATGCTTTTCAGGAGACCGATATGGTAAGTGTTTCCATGCCGGTAACCAAATGGAATTGCCAGATTACCAGTGCAGATGAGGTATGTGATGTAATGGCGAAAGCATTTTTCTATGCCAATTCGGGCCGTCCGGGACCTGTTTTAATCGATATTGCCAAGAATGCGCAGTTTGAGGAGGTGGAGTACCATTATATGAAACAGCAACATGTCAGGAGCTATATACCCAATCCAAAGCCGGACCCCGCACAAATTGACCTGGCAGCTGCACTGATCAATGGAGCTGAACGACCGTTTGCGCTCTGCGGTCACGGGATCACAATCTCAGGTGCTGAGAAGGAGTTCATAAAACTGGTTGAAAAGGCAGGGATCCCGGTGGCTCATACCCTGAACGGATTATCGGCTTTTCCGGAGGACCATCCCCTTTCGGTGGGAATGCTGGGTATGCACGGGAACTATGCACCCAACGTCAACACCAACAATTGTGATGTCCTGATTGCCGTAGGGATGCGTTTTGACGACCGTGTTACGGGCGCTGTGAATACCTATGCCAAACAGGCCAGGGTGATCCATATTGAAATCGATCCTTCTGAGATTGATAAGATAGTGAAAACCGATGTGGCCATTAATGCCGATGCCAAACAGGCACTCAATCTGTTGCTGCCAAAGGTCCAGCCGGCCAAACATGATGAATGGCTTAACTCCTTCAGGGAACTGGAAGCCATAGAGATTGAGAAAGTGATTAAAAAGGATTGTTTTTCCACCGGCTCCAAATTGCATATGGGAGAAGTGATCTATAAACTGTCAGAGAAGACAGGAGGGAGAGCCATTGTGGTGACAGATGTGGGTCAGCACCAGATGGCAACCGCCAGGTATTATAAGCATAAGGTGCCCAATTCATGGGTCTCTTCGGGCGGTTTGGGAACCATGGGATTCGGAGTGCCGGCAGCCATGGGTGTGGCTTTTACGAATCCTGAACGCACGCTGTTATCCATCTCCGGTGATGGTGGTTTTCAGATGACCATCCAGGAACTGGGGACCATTGCCCAGTATAAGCTGCCGATTAAGATGGTCCTGCTGAACAATCAGTATCTCGGCATGGTAAGACAGTGGCAGGAACTGTTTAATGATAGCAGGTATGCAAGCACCGGCCTGCATAATCCAGATTTTATCAAGATTGCGGAGGGATTCGGTGTTCCCGGCAGAAAAATAACCAAAAGTAAAGAACTGGACCAGGCACTGGAGGAGTTGCTGGACACTGAAGGCCCTTTCCTGCTGGAGGTTGAGGTGCAGCAGGAAGGGAATATCTTTCCGATGATCACACCGGGAGCATCGGTGTCTGATATCCGGTTAGAGTAAATTTTCAAATAAAATGAAGTGTAATTGAAAATTTTATATGTATGAAAAAGGAATACACCATCACGGTTTTCAGTGAGCACAAAGTAGGGTTACTGCACCGGATTACGGTGATCTTTTCCCGCAGGAAAATCAATATTGAGAGTCTGAATACCTCCGAATCGGAAGTGAAGGGGATATACCGTTTTACGATAGTGATCAGGACTTCAGAGGATATGGTCAAATCGGTCACCAAACAGATTGAGAAACAGATCGGGATCCTGAAGGCATTTTACCATACGGTGGACGAGATCGTATACCAGGAGATCGCTTTGTATAAAGTACCTACTGTTGCTTTTGCCAATGGCGACGAAGTGGAGTCCCTGATTCGTAAGCACAATGCCCGTATTCTGACCATTGAACCGGAATATATTGTTGTGGAAAAAACCGGACATAAGGAAGAGACCAGGCAACTGTTATGGGAGCTGGAACCTTATGGAATCCTGCAGTTTGCCAGATCGGGCCGGATAGCGCTTACCAAACAGATCAAAGAGATCTCGACCTACCTGAAGGAGATTGATAAGCATCACCAGGAAACCGCTAACGATGTGGTAACCTATTAATTGGCTGGGTTTTCCGGGGAGGTAGTGAAATAATTATGGAAATAAATAGTTTAACAGTATTCAACTTAATAGTTAATTGATAAAAACGAAAAATGGCAACATTGAATTTTGGAGGCGTAGAGGAAAACGTCGTAACCAGGGAAGAATTTCCCCTTTCCAAAGCACAGGAGGTGCTTAAGGACGAAGTAATTGCAATTATTGGATATGGTGTACAGGGGCCGGCCCAGGCACTGAATCTCAGGGATAATGGTATCCATGTCATTATAGGACAGGCACCGGAGTTTAAAGAGGACTGGGATCGTGCGGTAAAGGATGGTTTTGAACCCGGAAAATCACTTTTCCCCATTGAAGAGGCAGCCAGCAAAGCAACGATTATCCAGTACCTTGTTTCTGATGCAGCGCAGCGTACGGTATGGCCCAGTCTGAAGTCCTGTCTGAAGGAGGGGGATGCACTCTACTTTTCACATGGATTTTCAATTACCTATAAGGAGCAGACAGGTGTTATACCTCCGCCTAATGTGGATGTCATCCTGGTGGCTCCAAAAGGGTCGGGCACCAGTGTCAGGCGCAATTTCCTGGCCGGTACAGGGATCAATTCCAGCTATGCAGTCTTCCAGGATTATACCGGCAGGGCTGAAGAGCGGACACTTGCACTGGGAATCGGGATCGGTTCGGGATATCTGTTCCCCACTACGTTTGAGAACGAAGTGTACAGCGACCTGACCGGCGAGCGTGGCGTATTGATGGGTGCCCTGGCGGGCATCATGGAGGCTCAGTACCAGGTGTTGCGTGATAACGGGCATTCGCCCTCGGAGGCCTTTAATGAGACTGTGGAAGAGCTTACCCAGAGCCTGATCCGCCTGGTGGATGAAAATGGTATGGACTGGATGTATGCCAACTGCAGTGCCACGGCGCAACGGGGGGCGCTGGACTGGAAACCCAGATTCAGGGATGCTACCCTGCCTGTATTTAATGAGCTTTACGAAAGAGTCAAAACCGGTGAGGAGACCAAGGTGGTACTGGAGAAGACCGGACGTCCCGATTATAAAACCTATCTGACAGCCGAGTTGAAGGAGTTGCGGGAGTCGGAGATGTGGCAGGCAGGAGCCCAGGTCCGGGCTTTGCGGCCTGACGAAGGAAAATAGAATCTGAGCACTTTGCACTGAGCACTTTGCATTGTTATTGGTGTTGCCGGATCGGCTTTTTCTTCTTACATTTGTTTCCCGGGCAAGTCTTATACGACCAGCTCCTGCTGAACTCCCCCAGGACCGGAAGGTAGCAAGGGTAAGCGGTTGTAGCGGTGCGATATAAGTAGCTTGCCCTTTTTTTATTATCTTGGGGCAAGAGACATTTTTCTGATAACGAAAAACCAAGCTATTATGGAAGAAACAGTAAAAACACCTATCTGGAAACCGGCCCTGATTTATGGTGCTATTGTCGGATTTACCTCTATCTTTCTTGGTGTAGTGTTTTACATCCTGGATCTGAGTACAAAAGGATGGGTTAACTGGGTCTCGGGCCTGGTAGCCCTGGCAGTTCTCATATACTGCCTGGTTGCATATCGGAATGAGTACCTGGGCGGTTTTGCCTCTTATGGACAAATTCTGCTCATGGCTGTTTTAATTGGTGTGATAACATCCGTTTTAACTGCGCTCTATTCCTATATACTCATGGGGGTCATTGATCCGGATTTAATCGATAAGCTAAGGCTTGTGCAGGAGGAGAAGATCATGAACAATCCCCGCATCCCGGAGAGTATGCAGGACGATGTCATAGAGAAACTGGCAAGGACTTTTCAGTTAAAACGCATGATCATCATGTCGGCCATTGTGAATCCGCTTTTCTATTTCATCATCGGACTTATTGCCGCTGCCTTTATTAAGCGGGAGGAGACTCCGGCCAGTGGTGTTGTTTAATATTCTTCTGATTATAGATGGATCTTTCAATTGTAGTTCCCCTGTTTAATGAGGAGGAGTCACTACCCGAGCTGAGTGAGTGGATTCACCGTGTCCTGACCGGCCATCAACTTACCTATGAACTGATCCTGGTGGATGATGGCAGCAATGACGGTTCATGGGAACAGATCGAGCAACTATCCAAAAAATATCCTCAGATCAGGGGGGCCAGGTTCAGGCGCAATTATGGGAAGTCTGCGGCGCTCCATACGGGGTTTGCCATGGCAACGGGAGATGTTGTTGTGACCATGGATGCTGATCTGCAGGACAGTCCGGAGGAGATCCCGGAAATGAAGCGGATGATCATTGAGGAGGGTTTCGATGTGGTGAGTGGCTGGAAAAAGAAACGGTATGACCCGTTTTTTTCCAAACGTGTTCCCACCAGGCTGTTTAACTGGGCAGCCCGGAAAGTTAGCGGTATCCGGCTGCATGATTTCAATTGCGGATTGAAAGCCTATCGTCTCAATGTGGCCAAAAGCATTGAGGTCTATGGCGATATGCACAGGTATATGCCGGTACTGGCTAAAAGTAATGGTTTTACAAATATCGGGGAGAAGGTTGTACAACACCAGGAGCGTAAGTACGGGGTGACCAAATTTGGTATGGACCGGTTTATAAAAGGGTTTTTGGATTTGCTTACTGTTACCTTTCTTACCCGTTTTGCAAAAAAACCGATGCACCTGTTTGGTTCCCTGGGTACATTAATGTTTGTAGTCGGTCTGGGAATTGCACTCTATATTGGTATAGATAAGCTGGTTGCCCTGCTCAGGCATGTACCGCAACGCCTGATAGCTGACAGTGCGTTCTTCTATATCGGGCTGACCAGTATGATCCTGGGAACCCTGCTTTTTATCGGCGGCTTCCTTGGTGAGCTGATCTCCCGAAGCGCAGTGGAGCGGAACAATTATGAGATAGAAAAGCAGATTTGAGGTCTGCTTCTTTATCGCTGGTTCCGGATCTTCTCCAGTAGTTTAAATATATTTTGTGTTAACACCCCCCAGCTGTATTTCTCTTTTTCCTGTTCAATATGGCGCTGCATTGCCTGCTGATCGGTCTCGTTAAAATAACGGAAGATTGCACTGGCAATATCCTCCGGATCGGTTGACACCACATATCCCACCCGGCCGTCGGGACATAACTCGCTTAATCCTCCAACATTGGTGACCACCATGGGCTTATTGAAGTGATAGGCTATCTGTGTCACACCACTCTGGGTAGCTGATTTGTAAGGTTGCACCACAAGATCGGAGGAGCTGAACAGGTACTTCACTTCCGAATCCTGTATAAACCTGTCGAATTGCACTATATCTTCTTCCAGGGAGTACTCCCT
>JANTFK010000152.1 GCA_024763595.1 Bacteroidales bacterium
AATAGGAAGGGCTGTTAGAGCATATGAGATACCTGTGCATTCTATCTGTTCCATCCATCCTGAGGTGAACCCATTTCCCTTTTTCATCTCTGAGCAAGATTTCAGGATGATGGAAAATGAAAACCTCCTGATCGGCATAATCAGAATGAATATCCTTGAAATGAAGATAGGGGATAGCCCTGATCCCATGATCATGTGCTTGTTCAAAGGCTGTTCTGCTAATTGGGCCATGAGAGATAAGTTCTATGCCTTCAATGCCTGAACTGCTAAAATTACCATCTATGGTTACAATTTTTTGTTCATGTACTGTAGCTTTTCCATATAGCTGAGCCAAACGTACAATGCGCTCAACCAATGTGTCCTTTAATTCAAAATGATATCCTTTCCATTGTGTATACGGATTATTATAATTATCTCCATTGGGACTCCTGTCAGAAAAGATCATATCCAGATTCCTGAACCATTCGGGAGCAGGTTGAATTTGTTCTGCCTCATTGGGTTTGGTTAACAGATATTTATCCGCAATGTTTTGATCGTACAAATTTTGTTTTACACTATTTTCCTGAGCTGTCGTTAGCATTGAGAAAGGCACTATAGCACTCAAGATGATTAATTTGAGTATCATAAATTAAATTTGGTTTTTATTTGATTATAGAAAGGGTGATAAAAATAAGAAAATATATGTATTACGTCAGCTTTTGCGGACATTGACGTTTTTGCAAGCCTACCACCTGTGGTTTATCTAATTAAATGCTTATAATAGTATTGATTATAAAAAAGATAAACATTGAGAAAAAATCAACCTGAGATGAACCGAAAAATCACAGTAATCATATCAATCACAGCAATCCTGATCCATTTGCTTATTGCAGAGACCATTGCACAGGATCAGGACCGGTTTGCCAGGATCGGGAACTTGGCAGGAACCACCCGTGAACAGCTGCTGGAGGAGAAGATCCCGGAGCCGTTGCCCGAAATCAGGCTTCCTGTAAAGCATGATAAAAACGCCGTGTTTGAACCTTTTCAGTTGATGGACACCCGGGAAGAACTAAATGCTGAGTTGGACAGATTACGGGGAGAATACCTCCCGTTTATGCAGGACTATGCCCCGGAAATCTCAATCCCAAGAGAGAGGATCGAACTTGATGAGTTTGACTGGCGGAAAGAAGAAGAGGAAGATATAGCTGATTTTTCAAATATTCTTGAAGGTAAAGGGGAATGGAAAAAAGTCCGGATCCCGCATTTCGGTCCTCCGCTTGGAAGAGCAGTGACCTACTACCGAAGGCAGGTCAGCATCTCCCGGGAGATGATCCGGCAAGGCGCTCTTTTTATCTGTTTCAAGGGAGTTGATTACAAGGCCCTTGTTTTTCTGAATGGTACATGTATCGGATCCCATGAAGGATTTTTTGGACCTTTTGAATTCAACATTACAAAATATGCCAGGGAGGGCGAAAACACACTGGTTGTAAAGGTTGAAAATGATTTCACCACGCTTGGCAGTAAAGATGACCGGGGAAATTTTGAGATCGGCAATAAAATCTATGCTGGCACCGGTCCGGGTTTTGATGATCCTGAGACCGGATGGCATCATTGTCCCCCGGGTATGGGTATCTATCAGGAATGTTACATTGAAGCCCGCGATCCTTTGCATTTCAATGACATATTTATCAGGCCACTGGTTGATGCAGAAGAAGCAGAGGTGAGGCTTGAAATAAACAATTATGCCGGTACTGATGAGCAGATTAAACTACGATTATCATTATATGGACAAAATTTTGAAAAAACACTCTTTGAAGAGAAAGCATTTATCCCCCGTACAACCTATATACCCGGAGTTGGAGATTTAGCCAAGGCTGAAGATTGGAAAGAGTATGATCTGAAAATGGGGTATGGTGTAAACTTTCTGAAATTCAGGATCCCCGTTGAGGATCCCCGGCTCTGGAGTAACTCCACCCCCTGGCTTTACCAGTTGCAGGTGGAGTTATTGGATAGTACAGGTAAGATCACTGACAGGGTCTCCGGGCAGTTTGGCATGCGTTCCTTTACCATGGATACCCTGAGTGTTCCCAGGGGTATGATGTATCTGAACGGTGAGAAGATCAGGCTGCGGGGAGCCAATACGATGGGTTACATGCAGCAGGATGTCATGAAACAAGATTGGGATCAACTCATCGATGATATACTGCTGGCCAGGGCATGTCACATGAATTTTATCCGGCTGACGCAACGGCCGGTGCAGGAAGAGATCTATGAGTATGCCGATAAGCTGGGTCTGCTGCTGCAAACTGACCTGCCGCTGTTTGGAGGGTTGCGCCCCAACCAGTTCAGCGAAGCGGCGAGACAGGCCGGGGAGATGGAACGGCTGGTCAGGAACCATCCCAGCAATATAATGATAAGCTACATTAATGAACGCTTCCCCAATGCCATGGGCAATCCTCACAGGAATATCGCTTCTGCACAGGAGTATTACCAGTTCTTCAAAGCCAGTGATCAGACAGTCCTGTTTGCCAATCCGGACCGGGTCATCAAAGCGGGCGACGGCGATTATGATCCGCCTTCCCCCGGATTGCCGGATAACCATTGCTATAACCTGTGGTACAACGGTCACGGCCTGGGTGTGGGGGAAATGCATAAGGGGTACTGGCAGCCGGTGAAACCCGGCTGGTACTATGCCTGCGGGGAGTTTGGCGCAGAGGGACTTGACCCGGTAAATACCATGAAAAAGTACTACCCTGAAGAGTGGTTGCCACACAACAAGGTGGAGGAGAAACTCTGGACACCGCTTCCCATAGCTGCTTCTCAAACGACTGCTTTCCATTATCTCTGGTACAATACGCCGCACAGCCTGGCAGATTGGGTGGAAAGCAGCCAGGAGCACCAGGCTCGGGCGGTCCGCCTGCAGGCCGAAGCATTCAGAAGGAATAATGACATGGTCTCTTTCGCGGTTCACCTTTTTATCGATGCCTGGCCGGCCGGGTGGATGAAAGCGATCATGGATGTGGACCGTCAGCCCAAAAAAGCCTTCTTCGCTTACCGTGATGCACTGAATCCGTTGCTGGCTACCCTGAGGACGGACCGCTTCCATTTTTTCTCCGGTGAACAGGTAGACATCGAAGCATGGTTGTCAAACGATCTGAACGAAATACCGGAAGGATACAGGCTCAGATACCAGCTTGAGAGAGGCGGGAAAGTGCTTTTTGCCCATGCTGTGGAACCGCAATTCGAAATGAACGGATCAAAATTCCAGGGGTATATCTCTTTCGAAGCACCAAGGGTTAGCAAAAGAACAGGTTATACACTCCGCCTGGGTCTTTTCGATGATACAGGTGGTGAAGTGAGCCAGTCGGTGATCGGGCTGGATGTCTGGCCGGAGATGGTATCCGCGAAAGTGAAAAATATTGGTATAGCAGAAAAGAGAGGAACAGGAGCACAACTTTTAGCTGAATTGAATATTGATCCGACGGAGTCCTCCAACCAGCCGGATGTGATCCTCATCGACAATTTCCGGTGGTATTCCGGGAACAGGGAACGAATCGACAGCCTGGTCCGATCCGGTAAAACGGCCCTTTTCCTGGAACTGCCCGAAGGAGAACTTCAAATCGGGGAGTCATCGGTGAGCCTCCGTAAAACCATCATGGGCAACTACTATTTCGTTTCACCGGAAACGGGGCACGAACTGGTCAGGTGGGCAGAGCCTGATGACTTCAGGTTCTGGTATAACGATGAAAAAGAGGTGATCACACCGTTTATAGAAACTGTATTCAGGGCGGAAGGCTGGGCACCCATACTTTCCACCGGGCTGACTTCCTGGGGAAGCAGGGATAACGGCAAATACCTGGCGGTTGCAGAGAAGTCTATGGGTAAGGGAAAACTCGTGATTTGCCAGTTGCAGCTGAATCACAGGACAAATTCCAATCCGCCGGCAAAGAAATTTATATGCGGGTTGCTGGGGTTAAAAAACTGAAATCAAAAAATTTTAAACACGTGAAAAACAATTTCGCTTTCTTTCTTATTTTGTGGTTCCTGGTTGGTTGTTCGCCTGGCCGGGATAAAAACACAGATGGTTTTAAACTGGATTATTTTAAGCTCCGGAAAGAAGAGGTTGTCGAATCATTAGTACCGGTAAGGCACGGTAATCCCGGAGAAATACCCTTCTGGAATGTGGCTTCAAAACGGTTTCTTAACGTTCCGTCATTTAACTTCAGGATTGTTGAAGGCGCAGGTAAATATGAGTTTACTGCTTTAGCTTCATAATAGCACAACGGGTTAGCTGAACAGATAATACTAAATGGATGAATCGCATACACGAATTTATAAATGGTCTTGATTACACAGTGGTGATACTCTATCTGGTTGTGCTGGTAGGGATCGGATTCTGGGTCAGTTTTATAAAAAAGAAAAAAGAGGGGGAACACCTCTTTTTAGCGGGTCACTCCCTGGGGTGGCCGGCCATCGGGCTGACGATGTGGGGAACCAACGTGGGGCCTTCGATGCTGGTAATGATGGCTGCATCGGGATTTACCAACGGTATTGCCGCTGCCAATTTCTCGTGGTATGCATTTATTTTCATCCTGATGCTAGCCATGATATTTGCCCCCTTCTACAGGGTCACCAAAGTCAGCACCCTGCCCGAGTTCATTGGTAAACGCTACAACAATACCTCCCGGGAACTGCTGGCGTGGTACTCTTTGATTACCATCCTGATTACCTGGTTGGGATTGACGCTCGTGGCAGGAGGTTTCCTGGTAAGCCAGATCATGAACTGGCCGTTTTGGCTTTCTGTAACGGTACTGGTAGCCATCGGGATGTTTTTCACCATTGCCGGGGGACTGGAAGCCATTGCGATCACCAATACATTTCAAATGATTCTGCTGATTGCGGTCTCCTTCGGGCTGGTGATCGCAGGTGTTGTAAAAGCGGGAGGATTGTCTGAAGTTTACCATGCTGTCCCTGCCGGACACTGGGACCTCTTCAAGCCCAATACCCATAAAGACTTTCCCTGGCTTGCCATCATACTGGGCTACCCCGTGATGGGAATCTGGTTCTGGTGTACCGATCAGTCAATGGTGCAGTCGGTACTCGGAGCCCGAAGCCTTAAACAGGGTCAGTTGGGTACGAACTTTATCGGATGGCTGAAGATCATTGATATGCCGTTGTTCGTACTGCCCGGTTTGCTCTGCCTGATACTTTTCCCGGATATTGCAGCACCGCAGGAGGCCTATGCGACCATGGTGGTGAATTTACTACCCAACGGGTTAATCGGCCTGGTGATGGCCGTACTTATCGCCGCACTGGTAAGTACCGTTGACTCTTCCCTGAATGCGTTGAGCACTATTTTTACCCTGGATATTTATGTTAGGCGGTTTAAACCCGGTTCAGGTCAGAAAGAGATTATCAGGACCGGCAGGGTGGTCACACTTGTGGCTTCCCTTCTGAGTATTTTTATTGCCATTGGAATCAGCAAACTGCACGGGAGAGATATATTTATACTCTTTGAGTCCATACTTGGCTTTCTTGCCCCGCCCATGGCTTCTGTATTTGTAATGGGGGTGCTATGGAAAAAAGTTACACCGGCAGCTGCGAATACAGTGCTTTCGGCCGGATCGGTGATCAGCATGGGGATTGGTTTGCTGTCACTTCTTGGTATCCCGGATCAGGCGTTCTGGCCGCATCCGTTGCTTTTATCATTCTTCATTTTTGTGGGGCTGATCATGCTTATCTTCATTATCTCTAGGGCAACAATGAGAGGATACGCCGGGAGTCCGTTGCCTGCACTGCGTGAGATCCTGGGCGGGGAGAGTGGTAGTAAACTGGTGTGGACCTTATGGGGCCTGCTTACCGTGGTGATGATCGCGCTCTATATAATCTTTAACTAATACATGGGACGCATATGTGGTACGCTATGTTTTTGTTGTTATGAATTAAATAATGAAAGCTATTGATTAATATTCTATTATTATGAAACTGATTCGTTTTGGAAAGGCAGGGCATGAGAAACCCGGTATTATAATGAAAAACGGAAAAGGAGTGGATGTAAGCGGATTTGGAGAAGATTATGATGAGTACTTTTTCGGCACAATGGGCCCTGAAAGGCTTGCAGAGTGGCTTACCGGTGAAGGAGACCTGCCCGGTATGCCGGAGGATGCAAGGTTGGGCCCTCCCCTTTGCAGGCCTTCAAAGATTATCTGCATTGGTCTCAACTACGCTAAACACGCACAGGAGAGCGGGATGGAGGTTCCCGGGGAGCCCGTGGTCTTTTTCAAGTCCACCAGTGCCATCTGTGGTCCCTTTGATGATGTGATCATTCCAAGGGGGGGTGAGAAAACCGACTGGGAAGTCGAGCTTGCGGTAGTTATCGGAAAAAAAGCCTCCTATGTGAGCGAAGCGGATGCCATGAACCATGTGGCCGGGTATGTGCTTCACAACGATTACAGCGAAAGGGCGTTTCAACTGGAACACGCGGGCCAGTGGGTGAAAGGAAAGAGCTGTGACACCTTTGCCCCCCTGGGACCGTGGGTGGCAACCCGCGATGAGATAGCCGATCCCCACAACCTGAACCTGTGGCTGAAGGTGAATGGGGAGATGATGCAGAACAGCAATACGGATGACCTGGTGTTTAATGTGCCCTTTCTTGTGAGTTACCTGAGCGGTTTCATGACCCTGCTGCCCGGTGATATCATCTCCACAGGAACTCCCTTTGGTGTGGGTTTTGGATTGAATCCCCCGGTCTATCTGAAGGATGGTGATGTGGTGGAACTGGGCATTGACGGGCTGGGCAGTGCACGGCAGCATATAAAGGCTTAACCGGGTTAAATAGAGATGTTAATAAGTAGGATAAATATTGAAAACGGATACACATGACCAGTAAAGAACGCATCCGTGCCGCAGTTCACCATCAACCGGTTGACAGAGTTCCCACTGATATGTGGGCCACGCCAGAGGTTCAGGAGATGTTATTTGATCATTTTAGCATATCGTCCGGCAAGGAATCGAAAACCGATGAGATCGGTTTGCTGGGGGGCTACCTCTCCCGGGGAGTGGAGGCACTGCTTGAGCTTTGGGATAAATTAGGTGTTGATGGAATAATTGATATAAGGCCACCCTATGTGGGTGATAAACGTGTGACAAAGAATGGCATTTTCTTTACTGAATGGGGATTTGGTTACAGGGAGATTGGTTATGGCAGGGGTGTCTATCATGAGCAGGTAGTCTATCCGCTTGATGGAATTTCAACCGTGGAGGAACTGGAGGCATTTCCATGGCCAAGCCCCGATAATTATAATTATAATGCCCTGCCTGGCATCATCGATCAATGCGGAGGAAGGGCAATTTCTTGCGGATATCATGCGGTGTTTACGTTTCATCAATATCTCAGGGGATTGGAACTCAATATGATG
>JANTFK010000153.1 GCA_024763595.1 Bacteroidales bacterium
TTCTAAAACTTTCACCGTTACCCCTGAGCGCCATCCATATCTGGTTAAATATCCATATATTTACATGTTTAAATAAGCGTTTGAATTAAGTACTGTTTCTGACCGTCATTACATCCCCGTTTCCCATGTTGAAAAAATTGAAGGAAATATGCAAGAATTGTGTAATATGTATGATAGCCAGCGACTAAAATAGCTAACTTTGCCACTGGAATCAGATCTTAACCTATAAATTATTAACCTATAAATTATTAACCAAAATTATGTCAAAAAATCACAGGGTAATCGAACTGGATGAAGTAGTGGTGAAATTTGCAGGCGATTCGGGTGATGGCATGCAGCTTACGGGAACGCAGTTTTCGGACACTTCAGCTTTTATCGGGAACGACCTCTCCACTTTTCCGGATTACCCGGCAGAGATAAGGGCGCCGCAGGGTACTGTGGCAGGGGTTTCGGGATTTCAGGTCCATATCGGGCACAAGGAGGTTTCCACCCCGGGCGATCAGGCGGATGTGCTGGTGGCCATGAATCCGGCAGCATTGAAAGCCAACATGAAATGGGTGAAGGATGGTGCCACCATCATTATTGACATTGACAATTTCGATAGCAAGCACTATAAAAAGGCCGGTTATGTGGAAGATCCGCTGGGGGATAATTCCCTGGACGGTTACAATGTGGTAAAGGCCCCCATCAGCATGCTTTCCAGGGATGTGGCAAAGAATAACGGACTGGATAACAAGAGTGCCGACAAGACCAGGAACCAGTTTGTGGCCGGGTTGCTCTACTGGTTGTTTAACCGCGATATAAGGATCGGGGAGAAATTCCTGAAAGCCAAGTTCAGATCCAAACCCGAGCTGGTAAAAGCCAACATTGCCGTGCTGCATGAGGGGTATAATTATGCGGAGACCATTGAAGCGCTCTCCACAACCTTCCATGTGAACCCGGTAAAGGGCAAGAAAGGATTGTTTCGCAATATCACCGGCAATCAGGCTACAGCCTGGGGGCTGCTGGCCGGTGCCGAGAAAGCAGGGTTGGAGTTGTTCCTGGGATCGTACCCCATCACTCCGGCCACTGAGATCCTGCAGGAGATCTCCAAGAGGAAACACCTGGGGGCCATTGCCTTCCAGGCAGAGGATGAGATAGCCGGGATCACCACCGCCATCGGGGCTGCCTATGCTGGCAAACTGGCCTGTACCAGTACATCCGGTCCTGGACTGGCACTGAAAGGAGAAGCCATTGGCCTGGCGGTCATCACCGAGCTACCCATTGTAATTGTAGACGTTCAGCGTGGCGGGCCCTCTACGGGACTACCCACCAAAACCGAACAGTCGGACCTGATGCAGGCCCTCTACGGGCGCAGCGGGGAGTCTCCGCTCATTGTGCTGGCAGCATCCACTCCTGCCAACTGTTTTAATTTTGCATTTGAAGCATCCAGACTGGCTCTGGAGCATATGACTCCGGTAATCCTGCTGACCGACTCTTACCTGGCCAACGGGTCCGAGCTGTGGCGGATCCCGGATATGAAGGACCTGCCGGCGATCCATCCCCCGCTGGTGGAGGATAATGATAAGGATTATAAACCCTACCGCCGTGATCCCAAACGGCTGAACCGCTACTGGGCCATTCCTGGTCAGGAGGGGCTGCGGCACCGGGTCGGGGGACTGGAAAAGGCGAATATTACCGGTGAAGTGTCACACGATCCCATGAACCACCAGATCATGGTTGATCTACGCGATGAGAAGGTACAGCGCGTGGTGGATTTCATTCCAAACCAGGAAGTGATCGGGCCGGAAGAGGCCGATATGCTGGTTGTGGGATGGGGCGGATCATACGGGGCCCTGGTGAGTGCGGTTAATGACCTTCAGGAGGAAGGAAAGAGCCTGGCACTGGCACAGTTCAATTACATCAACCCTCTGCCGGCCAATACGGCGGAGGTCTTTTCCAGGTATAAAAAGATCCTGGTATGTGAACTGAACCTGGGACAGTTTGCGAGCTACCTGCGCTCCAAACACCCGCAATTTGAGTATCTGCAGTATAACAAAGTACAGGGACTGCCCCTTTTTATTTCTGAGTTGAAGGAGAAGTTTAACGAAGTTTTGGAATCAATCAAATAGAAACCATGGCAAATCAAATAGAACCAAAAATATTATCTGCAAAAGAGGATTTTAAACTGGACGGACCGGTCAAATGGTGCGCCGGGTGTGGGGGACATGCAGTACTCTCAACCGTTATGAATGTATTACCCGAGACGGGCATTGCCAAAGAGAATGTGGTGTTTGTCTCCGGGATCGGTTGTTCTTCCCGTTTCCCGTACTACATCAATACCTACGGGTTTCACAGCCTGCATGGAAGGGCCAATCCCATTGCCTCCGGGATCAAGACGGCCAATCCCAACCTGAGCGTCTGGATCGTGACGGGTGACGGTGATTCCATGGCCATTGGGGGAAACCATTTCATTCATATGATCCGCCGCAACATCAATGTGAATATCCTGTTATTCAACAACAAAATATACGGGCTCACCAAGGGCCAGTATTCACCCACCACACCCAAGGGAAGTGTTACCAAGACATCCCCTGAGGGAACCATCGAAAATGCCTTCAGACCGGGTGAACTCACCATGGGTGCACAGGGCACTTTCTTTGCACGAACGGTGGACACTGATCCCAAAATGATGCGGGAGGTTTTCAAAGCTGCAGCTGAACATAAAGGTACCAGCGTGGTGGAGATTCTCCTCAATTGTGTCATTTTTGCCAACCAGGTACACAAGGATATTACCGGGAAAGAAGTACGGCACGATCACCAGATCTACCTGGAAGATGGGAAACCGATGATCTTTGGAAAGGACCGTAACAGGGGGCTGGTCATGAATTGCGACAGGATGGAGGCGGTGACCATTGGAGAGAACGGAATAACCGAGGATGACCTGATCGTACACAATGCCCGGGATGTTGATGATACCAACCATTACCGCCTGGTACGCATGGCGCTGCCCGAGTTCCCGGTGGCCATGGGCGTGATCAGGTCTGTTGAATCGACCGTGTTTGAATCGGAAATGTACGACCTGGTACAGCATGCCAAAAAGGAATCCAAAATTAAGAACATGGATGATCTGCTTCACAGCGGAAATGTGTTTGAAACCCAGGGATAGATTGCTGGCATTGTAAACCTCCAAGTTGATTTCATATGGACCCGGTTCCCCGTTCTGAAGAGGATATACAGCGACTGATCGCTGAACGCAAGGAGCGGTTAAAGGAACTGACATGCATCAATGAGACCACCCAGATCATCAAGGAGAACCGCTCCATTGGTGAAACGCTGACCCAGATTGCCCAGATCCTGCCCCGTGCCTGGCAGTATCCTGAAATGACAGTGGCACGGATCTGGTTTGAAGGGGAGGAGTACTTAAGCAGGGGATTCAGGGAGGGCAGTTGGAAACTGTCACAGAAATTTGAGACCATCGATGACCGGAGGGGAGAGATCGAGATCTTTTACCTGCAGAAGTTTCCCAGGCAGGACGAAGGTCCCTTCCTGAAAGAGGAACGGCAGCTGATTGAGAACCTGGCCAGTATCATTTCCAACTATCTGAACAGCCAGGAGGCCCGGAAGATCCTGCAGAAGTCCATGGAGGAGGATACGGTGAGGGAGGAGGTCAGCCGTTTCCGGCACCCCCGTGAGGTGAACTCCCGCATGCTGCTCCAGAAGTTCCTGAGTAAGCAGAACGCCAACCGCGATATCTTTCACGACCTGATGCGGTACAAGGTGAAGGAGATCCTGCTGGTGGCTACCCTGTACGATGCTTTCAGCATCGAAAAAGAGGGGCGCTTTTCGGAGCATATCCTGGGTGAGTATGCCCAGCTGAACCTCACTTCCATGCCGCGTGTGACGGGGGTTTCCAATTACGAAGAGGCTATTGAACAGCTTAATTCAAGGCATTTCGACATGGTGATCCTGATGATCGGTACCGACAAGGTGACACCCATGCAGGTGGCGGCCCGGGTGAAGCGGGATTTCCCTTATATTCCCATCTATGTACTGCTGAACAATGACAGGGAGGTCTCCTCTTTTAAAACAACCAATCCCGGGTTGGACAACATTGACCGGCTATTTGTATGGAACGGCGATTCCAGTATCTTCTTTGCCATGGTGAAGCAGCTGGAGGACCGGGTGAATGTGGAGAATGATACTGAGCTGGGGATGGTGAAGGTGATCCTGCTGGTGGAGGATTCGGAGATCTATTACTCCCGGTACCTGCCTTTACTTTACAATACGGTGCTTGAGCAGACCAAGCGGATCATTGATGATGTAAGCACCGACGAACTTTTTAAGGTGCTCCGGCTCAGGGCACGTCCCAAGATCCTGCTGGCTACCACATACGAGGAGGCCACCGGCATTGTCAGGAAATACCAGGATTCGCTGCTCTGCCTGATCAGCGATGTGAAATTTACCAGGTCCGGTGAGATGGACGACAATGCGGGCTTCAGCCTGGTGGTACAGGCCAGGGAGATGATCAGGGGACTGCCCACCGTGATCCAGTCGTCAGATATCAAAAATGCACGCCGCGCCTTTGAGCTCAAATCAACCTTTATCAACAAAAACAGTGAGACCCTGCTGCAGGATGTGCGTAATTTCATTATGCACCACCTGGGGTTCGGAAATTTTGTTTACCGGGATGCCGGGGGAAGAAAGATTGCAGAGGCCAAGTCGCTCAGGGAGTTCGAGAAGCATATTAAATCGATTCCCAGCGAGTCGCTGGTCTACCACGGGAAGCGGGACCATTTCTCCCTGTGGCTCATGGCACGGGGCGAGATCAAGATTGCCAAGATGATCCATCCGGTAAAGGTGACCGATTTTAAGACGCCCGTCGAGTTCCGGAACTACCTGCAGTATGTGATCAAGAAGTACCGGAACGAGTCCAATACCGGGAAGATCGTCAATTTTGAAGAGTCGGCCCTGCTGGATGAATCCAATATTGTAAGCCTGGGGAGTGGCGCCCTGGGCGGAAAAGGCAGGGGATGTGCCTTTATCAACACACTGATCTATAACCTCAATTTTTCGGAGATCATTCCGGAGATGAACATACGGACGCCGCGGACATGCATTGTAGGTACAGATGAGTATGATATCTTTATTCAGCGCAACGAGCTGCAGGAAGTGATCCTCAAGTCGACCGATTACGAGAAGATCCGGAAACGGTTCCTGGAATCGGAGCTCTCCTATAACCTGGAGAAGCGGCTGAAGGAGCTGCTGAAACTGGTGAATCGCCCCCTGGCCGTCCGTTCTTCCAGCCTGTTGGAAGACTCTACCATGCAGCCATTCTCCGGGATCTTTGAGACCTACCTGATCCCCAATAATCATCCCGATTTCAATGTTCGCTTCAGGCAACTGAAGGATGCTGTAAAGCTGGTCTATTCATCCATCTACTCTCCCCAGTCAAGGCGCTATTTTGAAGCCATTAATTTCAAACTGGAAGAGGAGAAGATGGCTGTTGTGATCCAGGATGTGGTGGGGACCTACCACCACGACCATTTCTACCCGCATGTGAGCGGAACCGCACAGTCGCACAACTACTACCCGGTGGCCCATATGGAACCGGAGGACGGCTTTGCCATTGCAGGGCTGGGGCTGGGCCACTATGTTGTAAGCGGAGAAAAGGCTTTCCGTTTCTCACCCAAGTATCCCACCCTGGAGATGGGTTCGCTTCAGAGCCAGGTGCGTGATTCCCAGGTTGAATTTCTGGCGCTGGATATGATCAACTCGGAGGTGGATTTCTGCAACCAGGGTTCGGAAGCCAACCTCCGAAGGCTCCCCATATCCGAGGCAGAGGAACATGGTGTACTGAAACACCTGGCTTCGGTGTATGATGCGGATAATGAACGGATCGAACCGGGACTTGCTGCACGGGGCCCCAGGATCCTCAATTTTGCCAATATCCTGAAATATGAGTATGTACCACTGGCCAGGTCGCTGCAACTGATCATGGATGTTGGGAAGGAGGCGCTGGGATCGCCGGTGGAGTTGGAGTATGCGCTGGACCTGGACCGGGCCGAGAACGGGAAGCCTTCCTTTTATATCCTGCAGATTAAACCGATGATGGGTACCGGAGGGGAATACACTTTCAACACGGATGACCTTGACCGGGAACAGATGATCATTTACGCCGAGAAGAGCATGGGAAACGGGAAGGTGGTTGATGTCACCGACCTGGTGTATGTGGATCCGGATAGATTCGACCACATGAAAACCAGGGAGATCGCTTCTCAGATCGAGCAGTTTAACCGGAAACTTGTGCAAGAGGAGAGGAGATACATCCTGATTGGCCCGGGCCGGTGGGGCACACGCGATCCCTTTATCGGGATACCGGTGAACTGGTCACAGATCTCCCATGCACGGGTTATTGTGGAGACCAGCCTGGCAGAATTTCCCCTGGATGCCTCCCTGGGCTCTCATTTCTTCCACAATGTCACATCCATGAATGTGGGCTATTTCAGTATTCAGCACGATTCCCGCACCTCCTTTATCCGCTGGGATGTCCTTCAGAAGCAGGAACTGATCGAAGAGACGGAGTTTGTAAAACATATCCGTTTTAAGCAACCCGTTTGTATCATGATGGACGGAAAGAAAAGAATTTCTGTTATCTTGAAGCATGCCTGCGTATCCAACCATTGATTTCAGCCACACGGCCTTCAACCTGTTGATGCAAAAACGCATCCGGACCGTACTGATCATCAGCAGCAATTACGACTTTTTCATGCTGGAAGAGGATGGGCGGATCGATGAGCAGATCTTCATGGAGTATGTTTCCCTGAACCTGCGTTACCCGCCTGCCTTTGTAAAAGCCACCAGTGCAGAGGAGGCTTTCAGGAGAATGGAGGAGGGGGATATCGACCTGGTGATCGAGATGCTGAATCTGGGCAACCAGGATGCCTTTACCCTGGCCAAACAGATCCGCCGGAAATATGAGGAGGTGCCCATTGTGGTGCTGACCCATTTTAACAGGGAGGTTAGCCTGCGCCTGCAGAACGAGGATCTTTCAGCCATCGATCATCTCTTTTGCTGGCTGGGGAACGCCGATCTTTTACTGGCCATTATCAAGCTGATTGAGGACAACATGAATGCACCCCACGATATTGAGCAGATCGGTGTGCAGTGCATCATCCTGGTGGAGGACTCTATCCGCTACACCTCCGCTTACCTGCCCGAGCTCTACAAGATCGTGATGCAGCAGACCCGCAACTTTGTTAAGGAGGCACTGAATGAGCACCAGAAGATGCTGCGGATGCGGGGCAGACCCAAGATCCTGCTGGCCAAGACCTATGACGAGGCCATGGAGCTCTATGGCCGCTATAAGGATAACCTGCTGGGGATCATCACCGATGTGAGCTTCAA
>JANTFK010000154.1 GCA_024763595.1 Bacteroidales bacterium
CATTTCATTGTTCCCTGATAGGTAGATAAACAATATAGCGCTAAACCACCATAGGAACAGCCCGTACCCACAAAGCCGAACTCCTTTCCAATCCCGGGTGCAATCACAGGTTTACCCCATTCCCGGTTCACAAAATTAAAAGAGAATATCCTGCCGGTAAACCGATCGGAGCAATACAATTTGTCTCCAATAGGATTAACCCCTGTAATCTCCAATCCAGGTTCCGGAGCCGGAATGATTGCATCATACACCTGCTTTTTAAGATCAAAGCGAATGAGCCTGCAGGGTTTGACATCGATGGTAAAGGAATAAATCGCCTGATCCTGCTCCACATAAAAACCAGACCAGAGATCCGTATTGTCAGGGTAGGGGATCACAGTGCCTCTCTCCACTTCACTATCCCAAACAATCAGCTTTCCAAGATTACGGGCATAGAGGTAAAGCTTAGGGTCCCCGGGGACCCGAACACCATACCAGATATTGCTCTCCGGCTCTGGAAGGGGTAAACGGTCCCAGGCTTTTTTATCCCTGCGATACACATAAATAAAAGGTGATTTTTGGGCAACAACATACACTTTTTCACCCTGACAGAATACGTTGCTAAGATGTTTACCTTCCAGACCAGCAGTATCGATTTTCTCGGTTGTGTTGTTGTCCAGATCAGAGCAAAACAGTGAGTCATGCCCATGCCAGAGCTTTCCATTCTCATCAATATCTGATGCAAATGGTCTTTTGGTTTTCCATTTTTGCCAATAAAGGTTCATGCCAGCTATTCTCTCCTCCGTGCGACTACAAGAAGTCATTGAAGATATTCCCGGAAATGACAAGAGTGAAGCAGAAGTTAAAAAGCCTGAATACTTAATAAACTCACGCCTTTTCATTTGATTCTCCCCTAATATTTATTATTAACACTTAAAAATCCCAGATCAAATCTATATAAGCTGTCAGCGCTCTTTTTCGCATGCACATTTGAAAATAGCGCCTCTATTCCGTTCACACTACTGCCACTGTTTTCCTGAACTGTTTGTAGAAAGAACTGATGCTTAATATCCGGCATTGAGCTTAATAAATTATCATTGTAAGTTGTCCAGGTGGTGCCATAGTCAATGGATTTTTTTAGCAATGTCCGGTTCTCTGAGGACCATTTTCCTTCAGTAACGATGGCAAATAATTCACCGACATCAGAGATATGCAATGCTACACTGCCTGATTTATCATGGATTTGATACTGCTGCCACTCCTTGCCATGTGGATGTTTCACTGACAAATACAATCCAGATGGCAATGCATCCTCCTTTAGTTGACCATATTTATGCTCACCGGCACCATATGCGCAATAGATTGTACCCTCTTTTCCCAACATCATATCATAACCGTGTGTGTAATATCCTGCATCGCCTTTATAAACAATTTCTGATGATAGTTCTTCAGGATTCATCACAGGGAAACTGGTCAAAAACACTTGATCATATGTATTATGCACACCCCCATCGGAGGTGTGGGAAGTCATGATATAGCCGGTATCATTCATAAACTGAAATTTCGGATAAGTTAAGGCATGATTGCCATTTGGAGAGGGGAAACCGTCATAAACTAAAATAGCAGGATTCCACGTAGAGTCGCTTATGTTTTTCCATGTTAGCCAAAGGTCATAGTCCAGCGTGATATAAGCCATAAACATCCGTGTTTCATAAACACCGACCCCCACGTACCAGCCTCGTCCATCCTCCTGTCCATTTCCGCTTGCAATAAGTTTAAAATTGTTGAGATTCTTTTCATCGATACTGCGATAATGTTTTATGGGTTCGGTTTCAGCATTAAGGATCACATTCAAATGTTCTTCATGGTCCAAAAAAATCATTCCCGGTTGATAGATTCCTTCAAATGTCCTGCCCGCTTCCCAGTTCCCTCTGTTTTTTCGTTTATATATTTGAGCATTTGCTGACGGATAATTTCCAAATATGTTGATGGCCCATAAATCTCCTTTTGAGTTCCGTATAATTTTCGAAGCATTGTATCCCCAGCAGGGGCTTACCCAACATTCTGTTGTAGTTACAATTTCAATTGCAGGGTTTGACTCTGTTTTTGAATAGAATATTTCCAGGATACTTTCCGGCCCTTTATGATTCATTCCATCGACCATTTGTATTTCTATATAATTGCGACCCGGGACAAGATCCAGCAAATAGTGATCCGCTTTTAATGTTGTTACAGTTCCGTTTATCTCTGATTCATAATGATCGAAGTTGGGACTGTTTGTAGTCCATGTAATCAGAAGTTTATCCCGGGCCTTGAGTGCTGCAGAAAAATCCACTTCATTCAGGTTCCAGTAAAGATCGTTCGGACGGTTGGTAAATTGAGTGTATTCCTGAGCCCGTGGTGTTTGTTGATCATACCAGCTATAATAACCGGTCCACCCCCAGTGAACAGTTCTGCCATGGTTGACCGGTACCGGATAGGGTTTGGACAAAAAGTTGTTCCTGGGTAACAGTCTGAAGTAACCTGCGTTCAAAAAACCATAGCCACCGCAATAGGCTGACAATTCAACAACCGGTTTCCACCATTCATACTCCTGCAACGTACCCCCTTTTGCACCACCGCCAACAATACAATCCACAGAGTGGGGCTTTCCCTTCGACTCCACGCGTTTTACAAACGCTTCTCTGGACCAGTGGTCTCTGTCGATGATCTCATCAGGATAGTACTCCTCCAGGAATCGCTGGTGCAACTCCAGCATGTTCAATGGAATTCCTGTTTCTTTGTCAGCAAAATAGGTGTCAAAGTTTGGATCCAGCAGGATCCATTTACCAAATTCATCTGACCAGACTTCGGTCAGCTCATGTCCGCCCCAGACGGAGTAATTTGCATTGACAATGCGGGCCTGAAATCCAAAGCTTTGCAGGGCCTGCATGCAGACAATGGCATAATGCAGACAAAAACCACCACAAACATCTCCTTTTTTATCCGTTTTAAGAATATCTAAAGCGTCCCATTTTATCATGCTATCCCCGGGTTGAAGCAGGTGCCAATTCCATTGCTTTGCGACCCAGTTGTTTAATTTCAACATTTTTTCAAACTCCGACCCACAATCTTTAATCACTTCATCAAGTTTATATTTTGTTCTGAATTCCTGCAGTTTTGGATGCAGGGGATTCTCATATTCGAAATCGAGTGAGCTTAAAAGCTTTGGTTTATTGACCAGTTCGACAACGTGAATGCCCCGGGAGATATTTCTGTTTTTAATTCTGTACCGGGTTTCCAGATCCACCTCTTTCAAAAGAGGGGAGGCTGCCGGAGAGTGTGTGGTAAATGTTATCCTGAATTGTAAAAACCTGTGTTTTAACAGCGATTCCGGGAGCTCTTCATTCAAACAGGTTTCCCAATCTTCCCAGGTATCTTCTGAGAAAAAATGTGTGGTTCCGGTTCTTGCTTTTATCTCTATTTGCGTACTATCCGGCAGCTGCTTTTCCAGTTCTATGGTTGCTTTTTCTATCACTGCCGGCTGTAGAATTCCATCTATATTCGAATTTGCTGCCATGTCGATGACAGGTGATTGCAACCACCCTGAGGCATGATAATTGGAAAGCTTCAGGCGAATTGGATACTCACCGTCAACCATTCCTTTTTCTCCCAGATGATCAAAATCCCATGTTAATCCATCATCTGTACTGCGGGCACTTCGATTAGGGTGAACCAACCGGTCATTTGAGCCGATAGGATAATTTTCATCAAGCGCAATCCAGGTTTTAAAACGGGTATCCGGTTCAAGCACGCGTACAGTGACAATGTTATCTCCCTGCTGTAAAAATGAGACCGGCACCGGAACATCCGTCCAGAAATGCCTGACTTCATATGCGATGTCATGACCATTCACATTGAATAGAAGATGGCGACCATTATTGGCCCGGGGTGGAAAGTCGGGATAGACCAGCATCACAAGCTTTGCCAGGGCAACCGGTGGCTCTTCTATGTGAAGCACTTTCTTGATTATCACACCCTTCTTCAGGATTTCGGCCGATCCTTCCCTGGAACTGTAACCGCAGGCCGGCGCATCATCTTCAATCAGCAGTTGATTTTCCAGTGTAATCCCGTCGTCCGACAGCATGACACCCCGGGAGGTGGATCGCATGAAAAATGCTTCAACAGGAAGATCCGGCCGGTATGAATTCATTTGGGATGAACCATTCGCTGCATGATCAGTGCAATTGTTCAAACATGAAATCATGCCAGAGAGCAATAATATCTGTAAAAGATTTCTAAACATTAATAAAAGTATTTCCCTTCAATAATCTGCGAAATATCGCTGACCGTCGATTCCGTTCCTTGGATGGCATCATAGACTCTGTGATGCCAGGGTTCGGGGCCTAATGCCGAACGCCATGTTGTTATAGCTGAGACATTTTCCTTTCCGGCATCTTTAAGCATGTCGATTTTTGCCCTGAGATTTTTCTGGCTATCCAGTGTCGAAAGATCGTCGATTGCAACCTGATCGGCGATGAGATAGATGGCCTGTGCTAATTTCACGTACGACCGCACTACTGCAGTTTCATTGGCGAGGTATGGATTGCCAAACTGCTGTGAGATTTCAAGGGCAATATTGCAGGCCTCAATTTTTGCATTAAAATCTTCCGGGCTTGTATAATATCTGAACTGTCCCTCACCAAGAACCGGCCGTGTGCGCTCGTTGACCATCTGCGTCGCCTGCCCCCACGAATAGCAAACAGGGAATTCAGAATCATAGACATCGAACTCAATAGGCCCCATGATTTCTGACCATTCGCTTACTGCATCGGGGTCGGCGTATCCCGCACGGGTTGCCCATGCAGTGGCAAATTCCTTTTCGGTGCGTCCGTTTATGTTCCATGACCATTCAGCAAGAGCATTGATATTGAAATCATAACTCTCTTTTGCGAAATTGTCCCATGCCAACATACCATAAGCGCCCTGATACTTCCGGTTGATGAGTTGGTCGATAAAGTTTCTGATGCGGTGTGCACTACTGCTTGGAATCATATACTCCGGTGTATCTACACGACCATAAGCGCCGAGTGGGACATCGTAACTGGCAATCCACCGTCCCTCAGCGGCATAGTGATCGAAGAGGGGATTGACCAACAGATCTCTTGGCAGGTGCGGTACCCGCTCGATCCAGTTTGCACAGCACCGCTCAAACTTGACTTCCACCGGAGTTTCCGCCCACACCTGATGGTATCGCTCATTTGTTGTGGTCGAAATAAAAAGGCGTATGATAAAATTGGGATAGGTCTTTCGGGTTTCATGCCAGGCATTGACACAAGCCCGTGCTTCGAGAATAAACTGCCCCACTGCGGTACATTCATCACAGCCGCACTGAACGGGCCGTTCGCTCAGCCAGCAGCTTACCTCATCAGCGCCCTGTGCTGCAATGTCAGTCATCCATTCGTTGAGAATTTCGGTAAAAAGGGGCTGTGATGTACAAGGAGCCCGGTGCTGACTACCGGTTTTATGCGCAAAATACCTGCCCGCCAGGGCGCTCTCACCTACACCCGCAAGCTCCGGGTACGCTCTAAAAAGGCCGTACGAATGAAGGAAATTGAAATGCATAATAAAAGGCATGTAATTGAAAGCCATGAGGCGCGCATTCAGCATCAGTTTTTTGTCGATTGTAGCATGATTTTTTTCGCCTTTTTCCACTGTGTGGATTTTGGTCTTAACCATTTTGCCGTAATTGAGTTTCAGCGATGAAAGCCAGGGTATGAATTTTTGCGGATCGGAGAAATTCCAGAGTCCGCGCTCCTCCATATCCGGCCAGTCGAGTACATTGGCAAGTGGTATCGTTACTTTGTCGGATGTCATGAACGGTTCAAGAAGCTGACAGAGTGTGACAGCGGCATAATAGACCCCCTTTCCGTTCAATGCCGTCAGAATCAGGGCGTTGTCGTTAAACGCTTGGATGATATATGCCTGATCGCTGTTCGGAAGAGTATGAATCCGCTCGAAGTTTTTCACCGGTTTGCCGTTCAGTTTCCCATTTTGGTCGGCGGTACCAATAATTATTGAGAATGATTTTCCGACTGGGACAATTCCAGTTTTACTCTTGAAGAGGTTTTCAAGTTCAATGGCTGCGAACCGTTCAATATCGCTGGCATTCTTCCGCACAACTACCGAGACATCGGCAGGTTTCAGGATTATTTTCTGTTGAAGTTTTATCTCATGGGGAAGAGGCATAAGATGCCTGAGCCACTGCGTTTCTTCCTGTGGTGTAATGATAACTCCCTCCGCATGAATAGAGGGAATTGAAAACAGAAGAAACAGTAGTGACAGAACGATTGACTTTTTCATGTCAGTTAATTATCAGATTTCCTTCACCTTCAGGAAGGTCAATTGTTATATTCCCTCTATGTTTATCATATGTCCATCCCGATAGTTCAGTGCCATTCAGAACAAGCGATGCAGGTTCACTTTCCACACCAATCATCACTTCAGCCTCTTCCTGGTGATAATACTTTATGGATCTCTCTGAGATTTCACAGGTTAATGGGATCTCTGAAGCAATTAAAAGTTTGCCATCCCTTTTTAGTGATGTAACGATTGCTGCAAAAGTTTTATCACCATCCCATGCCAGCGTTAGTGCATCAGTAATAAAATGATCACTGTGGTACATATTTCCGGGAGTTGTAGAAAAAACAAAATTCTTTCCATTAGCAACACCGGATACATAACCGCTTTTCTCCTGGTAGGAGATATCGGGTTCGTTACCTTCCGTGGTAGTAAGGATGTTTGCCATGACCAGCGGTTTTCCTTCGGTACGGGCTGTAACGGTAAGCATTCCCTCTTTTACCAAAGGTTTTTCATTTTGCAAAGTATATACATAATGCGGCGTTTGAACAGCTTTACTCTCAATTTTCCCGGGATAAAGGTGCTTGATGTGCAGCACATTATTCTCTTTGGTTATGGTGGATTCTACCGGTCCGGCATGGATATCTTTGAGGTGTTGGGTTTGATAAAGCAACGTGATATCCACATCTTCCTCCGTGGGAGTGATCACATCAAGCATAAGAAGCGTTCGTGGTTTTAAATAGAGAACATTTCTTCTCATCTGCTTTACTTTCCCCCAGTAAAGTCTTCCGATATCACCTGAGCTGAATGCCACATCGCCTCCATCGAGATAATGAACCAAAAATGCATGATCGTCAAAACCATCAGCGAACACCCTGGGGTCTCCCACCCGCTGACTCTGATGATTATGATTGATTAGAATCGTGGAATGCGCCACAGGCTGCGTATACCAGGGTTGATAATAGGGGTCCAGATAATAGGTGCTTCCGTGACGCTCTTCGATGAAACGACTGCCACGATCTGAAAGCCAGAAACTTCCCTGGTCAAGATGCTG
>JANTFK010000155.1 GCA_024763595.1 Bacteroidales bacterium
CCTCCGCCGACCGGAGCAATGACCACATCCAGGTTATCTGCCACCCTGGCCAGTTCCAGTACCGCTGAGGCATTACCCAGGATCACGTTGGTATCATTGGAGGAGTGTAAAAATGTAGCCCCTGTCTTTTTCTGGTAAGTGAGCATGGTTTTCTCCCTGCTTTCCAGGGTCGGCGCACATTCGATGATCTGGGCACCGTACCCTGCAACGGCTTCTTTCTTCACAGCGGGTGCATTTGCCGGCATTACCACATATGCTTTTGTGTCGAGGGTCGTGGCTGCCAGGGCAACAGCTGCACCAAAGTTTCCGGAAGAGTGTGTGATCACGCCCCTTGCACGCTCTTCCTCGGAAAGCTGCAGAACCGCATTGATCGCTCCGCGAAACTTGAAGGCCCCCATTCGTTGAAAGTTCTCACACTTGAAATAGACGGTTGCCTTCATCATCCGGTCGATGGTGGAGGAGGTCATTACCGGCGTATTGTGAATGTAAGGAGCGATCCTTTTGGCGGCAGACTGGACATCTTTTTGTGTTGGTATCATGGTATCAGGAGTTTTATCATGAGATGGAAGCTACCATAAATATATGGCTCTTTCCTGAAAAAGAAAAAAAGTGTTATCTGAACCGGTATCTGATGGCAATCCCAAAGTCTGCCCATTCGTTGTCGAAAACCCTGTAGACATTCACCATGGGTTTCCAGTCGGCCCCCAAGCTCAGCGGAACATCCCTCAGCTGATACTCTATACCTGCCACAGCGGTAACACCCAGTGACAACTCCTCTTTCCAGGTGCCTCCAAAAGCACCTCCACCCAAATAGACCAGCAACCGTTTGTTACGAAAGGTCTCCAGATGATGTTCGTAAAGTGCTGTGAGATTAAATCCGTTGCGGTTGTAAAGCACGTCTGCCTCGATGGCATTCATCTGATACCTGAAAAATCCTTTATAGGATATACCGCTTGATAACCCGGCCCGGATCCCCCCTGCATGTTCATAGGGCTGTGCGCACAGTTGCCCGTTCAGGGCTGCCGAGAGGGAAAAGATGATAAGCAGGATTCTTCTGTTAATAACCATATCGCTCAAATTTTAATCCTGGAGTAATCTGCGCCCTTTTACTTCAAAGAGGGTTTCGGTGTAAGAGGGTATCTTTAGCCCGGCCGGCAGGTAAGAACTGTGTACAACGGTTGTCTCGATCAACAACCGCTGACGGGATACACAACGTTGCAGCCAGCCTGTTTCACCGTCCATGTAGAAGTCGTATGTCTGGTTCCCTGAAACAGTGGAGCGGACCGCTCCCATGGTTGTGGTCTCTTCAAATTCCTGCAATGTGTTCAACATGCCCATGCCCTGTATGATCAGGTGTTCATCGGTACTTTTTGTAAAGTAATACCGGTTTACCATTTTAACCGGTTTGGTATTGAAATAATAGGTGATGTCATGGGTCCAGCTGGTCATGGGTTGCATTACGGGGTAGACGGAGACAAACAGACTGAACAGGCTCCTGAATGCATCGGGCCCGTATACCTCACTCAGGGTCCTTAGAATTACCTGCTGTTCGGTTGTATCACCGGTTGGATATTCACTGAGCGAACTGAACAGCGAGCCGATCCCGTTCAGCGCTACCAGTTCGCCATTGGATGCTATCACCAGATGAAAACGGCCCGTTTCGAGCGAATCCACCATGTCCGACAGCATGCGGTTTTTCCCCGACCCCGAATTGATATCCATGTTCATCCGGGGCGCCAGCATGGAGATCAGCAGTTCCCTGTATTGTCCACTCAGGTAAATCATCTGATCAGCGCCGGTTGAATCTACTGTGAATACAATCTTGTTACGGCTGTAGAGACTGATCTCTTCACTTTCCAGCGATTCGGACCTGGTATTCTGCTGAATTTCAATATCCAGCAGATAGTCTTCCCCGGGTGTAAGCCGGTATGAGAGCACCGGTTCCTGTGCATTCAGTTTAAGCACCGGTTCATGAATTACCAGGACTAACAGGATGTATAGTAAGCTTTTCATGCTGTGGATAAAATTAGCAATATTTACCCGGAATTGTTTTGTTATTCAAATAACAATATTTACTTTTGTACTTACTGAGAAGCTGGCAGAGCGGGCTTTGAGGACTCAATATTTCATCTGATCCGGAGGGAGATCTGAAGGTAAAGAGCTTAAGCTGAACCACTTTCTTATTGCTTCCAAAGGCTCGTAAATCGAAACGGTATGATCTACGAACCACAACTATATGCCATTAAAGACAAACCCATGACTCCTTTTATTTCAGAAAGGGAGATTGAGGAGACTTTGCAGCGTGCCGTACCTTCCGGGGAACAGGTCAGGGCGATTATAGACAAGTCACTGCATAAAACAAGACTGAGCATGCAGGAGACCGCCATGCTGGTGAATACAACCGATCCTGAACTGGTGGAGGAGATCAAGGCGGGTGCACGGCGATTGAAAGAACAGGTGTATGGGAAGCGCATTGTACTCTTTGCACCGCTTTATGTGGGCAATCTCTGTGTTAATAATTGTGAATACTGTGGATTCCGGGCTGCCAATAAGGATCAGAAAAGAACCACCCTGTCGCGCGATGAACTGATCCGTGAGGTAGAGTCCCTGGAAGAGATGGGACAGAAAAGGCTGATCCTGGTATACGGGGAACATCCCAAATATACCCCGGAATTTATTGCGGATAGTGTCCGCACCGTTTATAAGGTCAAGAAAGATAACGGGGAGATCCGCAGGGTGAACATTAATGCGGCTCCCCTGGATATAGAGGGTTTCAGGACCGTACATGAAGCGGGCATCGGGACCTACCAGGTGTTCCAGGAGAGTTATCACCGGGGTGCCTATGCACGCTACCATACAGGAGGGGTGAAAAAGGATTATGACTGGAGAATCTCTGCCCTGGACCGTGCACAGGAGGCTGGTATTGATGATGTGGGCATCGGGGCACTCTTCGGACTCTATGACTGGCGCTTCGAGGTGTTGGGCCTGATCCGGCACGTGAATCACCTGGAAGCAGTTTATAACGTAGGTCCCCATACCATTTCCTTTCCGCGTCTGCAGCGGGCCTCCAATGTGAAATATGATCCAGGATGGGAGATGACCGACGAGGAGTTTACCCGGATGGTGGCGATCCTTAGGCTGGCCGTTCCCTATACCGGCCTGATTCTGACGGCGCGTGAACCTGCAGCCATACGTGATGAGATACTGCAATTTGGGGTTTCCCAGATCGACGGCGGCACCAAAATTGAGATGAAAGCCTATGCAGAAAAGGAGCGGGAACAGGACCTGGATGCAGAGCAGTTTGCCATCAATGACAACCGTTCCCTGTCAGAAGTGATGAATGAACTGATCGGGAACGATTACCTTCCCTCTTTCTGTACCGCCTGTTACCGTGCAGGGAGAACGGGCGAGCATTTTATGGAATTTTCGGTACCCGGATTTATCAAACGCTATTGCACGCCCAATGCCATGCTCACCCTGGCGGAATACCTGGAAGACTATGCACATAACGGGATCAGGGAGAAGGGATACCGGCTCATTCAGAAGAACCTGCAGGAGTTGGAAAATGATCACTTTAAAGCCAGGCTTGAAGAGCGCCTGGAAAGGGTCAGGCAGGGTGAGCGGGATCTCTATTTCTGATTACTTTTCGTGCACCGGTCAGTCTTTTCTGAAAAATCCTATATTTACATGATCACCGCTTGATGATGTCAGACAACTCACGCAAATCATTCGGAACGGCCCCGGTCTACTTTACCGCCATCGCTACCATACTGGGTGCCATTCTCTTTTTAAGGTTTGGATTTGCAGTGGGAACTCTGGGTTTCTGGGGCGTGATCGGGATTATTCTGCTGGGGCACCTGGTAACCATCCCCACGGCACTGGCCATTTCAGAGATTGCCACCAACAAGCGTGTGGAGGGCGGGGGAGAGTATTTTATCATTTCCCGTTCATTCGGACTCAATATCGGTGCCACCATCGGTTTTGCCCTTTTTATCTCCCAGGCCATCAGTGTGGCTTTTTATATTATTGCTTTTACCGAGGCATTTGAATCCCTTTTTAACTGGTTCCTTGCCCGTTTTGATGTTGTATTGCCCCGGCAGATAATCAGTGTCCCGGCCATGATCGGGCTCTCTATCCTCATTTTGAAAAAGGGCGCATCGGTGGGAATGAAAACACTCTATTTTGTGGTGGCTGTGTTGTTCCTCTCCCTGTTGCTCTTTTTTCTTGGCCATACAACGTATGCCGATACCCATACCTTTTCCCTAATGTCAGCAGAACAGGGTGACACCCGGAAGTTTTTTATGATTTTTGCCATTATCTTCCCGGCTTTTACAGGTATGACAGCAGGTGTGGGACTCTCCGGTGATCTGAAAAAGCCGGGAAAATCGATTCCGGTGGGTACGATCCTGGCCACCGTCACCGGGATGATCGTTTACTTCTTCATCGTCTGGAAACTGGCTTCCTCGGCCAGTCTGGAGACGCTGAGAGATCCTTCCAACCAGCTGGTGATGAAGGATATTGCTATTGCTGGCGGGCTGATCATCCCACTGGGTCTGGCCGCATCCACCTTCTCCTCGGCCATCGGTTCCATCCTGGTTGCCCCGAGAACCCTGCAAGCCCTGGCGGCTGACCACTCTTTTCCTTCCAGGCGGATTAACCTCTTTCTGGCCAGGGGTAAGGGGAGTAGCCGCGAACCCCGTAATGCAACGCTGGTTACAGTAATGCTTGCCATGGTCTTTGTGATCATCGGGGATGTGAACAAGGTTGCCAGTATCATCAGTATGTTCTTCATGGTCACTTACGGGTCGCTCTGCCTGATCTCCTTTCTGCATCATTTCGGTTCATCTCCCTCATACCGCCCCTCCTTCCGGTCGCGCTGGTACATTTCCCTGGTGGGATTCATCGCCTCTGTATGGGTGATGTTCAAGATCGATGCCCTGTTTGCCCTGTCTGCCCTGGCCATTATGGCCCTGCTCTATTTCACTGTGAATTATTTCCATAAAAGCAGGAAAGGACTGGTTTCCATTTTTACCAATGCCCTGTTCCAGTTGAACCGCAGTCTCCAGGTATACCTGCAGCAGACCAGTAAATCGAGGGCGGAGAGAGAGTGGAGACCCAGTGCCATTTGTATTTCGCGGGACTCTTTTCAACGGGATAAAGCCTTCCAGCTTTTGAACTGGATCAGTTATAAATATGGATTCGGTACCTATATCCATCTGATAGAGGATTACTATTCAAAAGCGAGCCGGCAGAGGTCGGAAGAGGAGCTTGAAAAACTGATCATGCATTTTAAGGGGAAAGGTAACCATGTCTATGTGGATACCATGATCTCGCCCTCTTATACTTCTGCTGTGGCACAGGCCATCCAGCTGCCCGGGATATCCGGAATGGAGAACAATATGGTAATCTTTGAGTATGACAGGGAAAAACCGGGGGACCTGGAAGAGATCGTGGAAAATTATTCACTGGTCAATGCCGGGGATTTTGATGTTTGCATCTTCGCCACTTCCAAGCGTTCCATTAACTTTAAGAGTGGGATCCATGTCTGGATCAGGAGCAATGACTATGAGAACTCCCACCTGATGATCCTGCTCAGTTTTATTATCCAGGGGCACCCGGCATGGAAGCGAAGCGAGATCACAATTTTCGATGTGTGTAAAAAGGAGCAGGAGGAGGAGACCAGGAAAACGCTGGAAATGCTGGTGCAAACCGGCCGGTTACCCATTACGTCCAAAAATATCCAGGTAATGTGTGAGATCAGTGGCCACGATTCCCGGTCCCTGATCCGGGAGCACTCCGCCCATGCGGGTATTTGTATTGTGGGGTTTCATTCCGAGGTACTGAAACATCAGGGGGGGCGGACTTTTGACGGCTTCGATGAGCTGGGTAATATCCTGTTTGTCAATTCCCACAGCCAGAAAGAGATAGGCTGAAGCCGCTCACCTGGGTTCACCGGACAAGCAACTCGTCAATTCGTCCCAATCAGCAGGTGGCGTACTGTTTTTACCATCTTTACATTACTGCGGTTCTTTTCTGAAAATGCTTCGAATCGCCCCACTCCCCGTAACCGATCTCTCCATCGGTCAGCTGGATACGTACATCGAGACAGTTCAGGCACTCCTCGGGCTCTTCGTCCACGCAGGGTTTGTTTTCGTACAGGGCATAATCGTTCCGGTACTTGCCCGGAGTAATGTTGGGCATGATAATATTGGCACCCACTTTTACTGCTTTCTCCCTTCCCAGCGGGTCTATGGCCTGGAGTGCAGTGGCTGCGGCGATATTGATATCCTTCATCAGGATCCGGAGGGCGGCGATCATTTTCAGGGAGAGATCAAACCGCTCCCGGATGGGAAGCAGTTCATGCCGGTATTGAAAGAGGGGGGTGTGCCGGTGTTCAATATAGGGTCCCATACCCACCATATCCACGTCAAACTGTTTCATAAACAACAGATCATCGGCAAGTTGCAATGTATCCTGGAAAGGAAGCCCGATCATTACCCCGGTACCGGTCTGGTATCCGATCCGCTTCAGGGTCTGTAAGCTGGTAAGCCTTCTGGCAAAATCGTGAAGTTTGTCGGAGGGATGATACAGCCGGTAAAGTTCCGGGTTGGAAGTCTCGATCCTCAGCAGATACCGGTGGGCACCTGCTTCATACCATCTTTCATACACCTCTTTTTTCTGTTCACCCAGTGAGAGGGTAACCCCCAGTTCCCCATGCGAGATCTGTTTGATGCTCCTGAGCAGCTTCTCGATCCTGTCGGTAAATGCCGGTGATTCCAGTTCTCCCGATTGTAGTACCAGGGAACCGTAATCATGCTCATAGGCAAACCTGGCTGATTCCAGAATCTGTTCGTCGGTCACATCGTACCGGTGGACAGCTCTGTTGGATTTCCGGATGCCGCAATAGTAACAATCCTTTCCACAAATATTGGAAAACTCCACCAGGCCGCGGAAGTGCACCTTCTTCCCAACCTCGGCCAGTTTTATTTTTTCTGCTCTTTGGAAAAGAAGTTTCTTATCCTCATCCGTTGCCTGTAGCAGCATCATGAGATCATTCCTGTCCAGTTTTTCTTTCCCGAGTATCGCTTCAATTTCCATTTGACAGATATGATATTAAAGGTATGATGCAGAACCGCTTTCCAGTTTTACAAAGGGTGCCACGGCCCGTTCGTAGATCCCGTGTATGTATGCAATGGCCATGCCGTAGTTGGTTACCGAGATCCCGGCTTCCACAGCCGGTTTCAACCTGTTGAAAAGCTGTTTCCTGGTGATCATGCATCCCCCGCACTGAATTACCATGCTGTAATCGGTAATCTTTCCCGGGACGCGGGTAAGACCGGATACCACCTGAAACTCCAGTTG